>JBCCQC010000885.1:0-1506 GCA_039024535.1 Chloroflexota bacterium | reverse complement strand
GTTCTCTCTGACAGTATGAATATGATGGCGATGAAACGCCACTACGATCCGAAAGAATCCGCTGTTCAGGCGTTTCTGGCGGGGGTAGACCTGCTGATGCTGGCTGAAGAACACTATGACCACAACGCGGAGCAGTATCTTGCCAACCAGCAGGCGCTTATTGAAGCGGCAATTGAGGCGAACGCCAGTGGCACCCTGCCCACAGCGCGGATTGATGAAGCAGTGCGCCGTGTGCTCACCCTCAAGGCGAAATCTGACCTCACGCTGGCACCGCCCGTAGATAAAGAAGAAGCTATTCAGATTGTTGGCAGTGGCGCACACCGCAATGTGGAGTTAGAAGTGGCTACAGCCGCGGTTTCCATCCTGCGCAACCGCAAGGGCCTGCTTCCGATGGATGCCATGCAAAAAATTCTGCTGGTAAACACGACGACGCGCAAAAGCTACGAGCCACTCGGAGCGACTCGCGGTATTGGCCCTAACCAGACAGATGCGTCGTTTGATCTGTTCGAAGCTGCGCTCAAGAAGACCCATTCGACATATCGCACAATAGCGGCAGAAGATGTACTCGCAGGCAGCATTGCTCCCGCAGCAGATGAAGTTATTGTTGCGGTGACAGAGAATTTCCCCTTGCCGGGTATGGACTTTGACCAGGCCAGCCAGCCACAGATCATCGGTCAATTACACGATCAGTATGCCGATCAATTGGTGATTGTTGCGTTGAGAGATCCATATGAAATGCGGCTTTTCCCCGATGTGAACACGTATCTCTGTACGTTCAGCTTTCGCAAGCCAGCCGCACAAGCCGCAGCGACATGCCTTTTCGATACGGACGGCATCAAGACAACATCTCCAGTGAGCGTACACGAAGCCCGGATTGAGGCGGCGGACATGGCCGTGTAGTACGCCTACGCGCACCATGTCTTCCGTATCAGATCAACGTAGTTTTTTCCGGGCGCAATATGGCCGAGCACGACCTGCTCGCGTGCCCCGGTTAAGGCAGGCAGGTTGCCCGGACGCATATGCCATGTTTCGTAGGCCAGCACAGCCATCACGAGCGCCTCTTTGAGGTCTGAATTTATGCCGATGTCCTCGTGTGTGAGTACAGTTGCCGGGGCCACAAGGGAGCGCAGTAGCTGCATCAGCACCGGGTTTCTCGATCCACCACCGCCAACAATAACTTCATCCACCTGTACTGGTAGGAACTCCCGGTAGGAGTGGGCGATGGTTTGAGCGGTAAAGGCCGTTACAGTCGCTACGATGGATTTATCTGGCAGGGATCTGTCTCGTCCGTCTTTGATGAGTTTTTGTACCTGCGCCGGGCCATAAAGTTCGCGCCCGGTTGTTTTAGGCGGTGCCCGGTGTACGTATGTATCCTCCACCATCAGTTCTTCCAACCATGATGGGTTAACCTGCCCACTGGCGGCCATCTGCCCGTCTCTGTCGTAAGCCAGTTTTCCGTTGCTCAGTACCTGAATGATCCCGTCAATGAGCGAATTGCCCGGCCCC
>JBCCQC010000884.1:0-1517 GCA_039024535.1 Chloroflexota bacterium | reverse complement strand
GCGCCATTTGCGTGTCGTCAGTCACAAGCGCAGGGTTGCCCGGCGGTTCGGTTGGCCCGGCAGGTGGGAACCGTTGCAAAATTCCAGCCACGTTTAAAAATTCCGTCTCTGCACCAATGGCATCGCCGTAGGCCATACCGAACAGGCATCCTTCTATACGTTTTGTATCCATATCGCCCTCCGTGGAATGTAATGAGCTATGTCTTTATTATGCGTGTTGCGGCTGATTGCGCGAGTGCGCCGCTATCGCCTGTTGCGTCCTCCCCGGCATACCATGATAATCAACACATGACTTGCGGCTGATGAGGAGCAAACATGGCAACCGACCCGACATACTGCCCCGTATGTAGCGCAACACTCAGTGAACAGGACATCGGCGGCAGGCTGCGCCCCGCCTGCAATAACTGCGGCTACGTCCACTATGTGAACCCGGTGCCGGGGGTGGGCATGTTAATTGAGAAAGACAGCGGGCTGGTACTCATCCGGCGTGGGCACCCACCCCATCAGGGCATGTGGACGCTGCCGAGTGGCTTTGTGGAGGTGGACGAAAGCGCGGAAGAAGCCGCGCTGCGGGAAGCCGAAGAAGAAACGGGCCTCAAAACAGAAATCGTTAGCCTTGCCGCCGTGAACTCCTTCCCGGAGGGGCCACCCACCAGCGGCATTATGATTTTTTACCGGATGAAACCCGTGGGCGGCGCGTTGCAGGCGGGTGACGATGCCGATGAGGTAGAAGTTTTTACGCCAGAAAACATGCCGCGTATTCCGTTCCGCACCCACCGTGAGATGGTCGCCGAGTGGCTGGAATGGCAGGAACAACCGCCCAACGAGGGCGTCACCGCAAACCTGCACACCGACCGTGACTTTATCATCCGGGCGGGGGAAGTGGGCGATATGAACGAAATCGGCGCATTGTTGCAACTCATCCCCGCCAACCGGGAAATCCAGCGCGACCAGTGGCGGGCCATCGTGCAGCGCTTCCGCGATGTGGACGGCATTGAGGTCTACGTAGCGGAGTCGCGCCAGTCCCCACCGATATTGATGGGCGTGGTGGTACTGTCGGTCACACGCTCCCTGACGGAAGGTATCGGGTTCATCAACGACATGGCCGTGCTGCCACAGTTCCAGCGGCGGGGGGTGGGTGCCGCCCTGCTGGAAGCCGTGATGAACCGCGCACGCCAGCTAGACCTGCGTAACATAGTAGTCAACGGTCAGCGTGCCAACGACCAGGCCCGCGCGTTCTATATGGCGTCTGGCTTTGGCACAGCAGATTTACTCCAGATCAAAATCCGGTAAGTGCACACCACAGTATAAACAACAAATTAACGCTTTCTTGCGGACACACCGCCGTAAATCCGCTACACTACTGTTATGTTAAGTATAGTCACAAGGAGGTGGGGTTATGGCGGGGCAGTTTGCATGGGTGCGGGGGCACTATCGCCGTGATGAGGGAGAACTCCCCAACACACAGACGGCACTCTATCGGGTGTCCAATCTGGTAGACCGGGGGCTGATTGGTG
>JBCCQC010000883.1:0-1538 GCA_039024535.1 Chloroflexota bacterium | reverse complement strand
CATCAATCACACATACCGGGTAGGGGTTTAAACCCCACGGACAGAGCAGGCTCTGTCCCTACATACAGCGTTTTTGAGAAGGATTAACGCTAAACCTTATGTACATGAGGCATGGCCTCGCCCCTACGGTTGGCGTTGATTCACGTCAGGGTGATGGTGACTGTTTGCGGTTCAAAGCGCCCGGATTTTGCCGTGATAGTGACGGTGCCCGGTGCGTGCCCCGCCCGCAGATACACCCCACCCTGCCCACCGGGTAGCACCAGCGGATTTTCCCCGATGAGTTGCGGATCGCGTAACGGTACGGGCATGTCATGCCATGCCCCTACGTCGGACGGTTCGAATTCCATCTCGAACATGACGGCGTTCTGGGCGTAGGGCAGCGTATTCCCGAATTCGTCGGTGATGCGTACTGTGATGCGCGTCATATCGGCACCGTCTGCGCTGAGTTCGGTAAAGTCCGCTTTCATGATGAACTGTTTCGGCACGCCGTCGCTGCTGATACGCTGTTCGGCGACCTGTTCCCCGTTGATGTAGCCGACAATGCGCAGTGCCCCGAATGCCTGCCCCCACATCATCATCATTTGCAGGCCGGTAACTGTGAACGGCGGGTGCGGCAGATGGGGGTAGGTGTCTTTATCCGGCAGAAAGCGGCCCAGATGCTCCTCCCCGAAGTACACATCGATTTCGTCCACGTTGCTATACACGTGAATGGGGTCGTTGCCGCCCTCGGCGCGGTCGCCCATCGTCCAGTGCGTGGCCGCCTGCAACACCACCCGCTGCGCCGGATCCTGCTGGCTGGCGTACACATACGCGGCCCACTTCGGCAGACGGAAAATGTCCATGACGCCGTGGTAGCAGATGCGGTCGCCGCTGCCGAATTCTTTGTGTGTGTTGTAATCAAACGCGCACCAGCCAATCGCGCCGCTTACCTTCGGGTTGCCGTACGCCAGATTCTGGACATGGGCGTGACGGCGGGCATGTTCCATCTTGCGCTCCTCGCCGTCGAACGTTTTCGTCGGGAACATGTGCCCGTTGTACTCTGTGATGAGGTGCGGCGTGTGCAGCGGCTCCTCCACGCCGTTGCTGAAATCGTTGAAGCCGAACACGTCCTCTAAGAACGAGCTATCCTGAAAGAAGCGCACCCCCGTTGTCGGGCGCGTGGGATCCAGTTCGTGGGCCAGCGCGTTCGTCTTGCGATAGAAGTCGTCGTTATCCCAGCTTTCGTTGACCCGCACACCCCACATGATAATGCTCGGGTGATTGCGGTCACGTTCGATCATCGCCTGCACATCGCGGAGACTGATGGCCTGCCAGTCTTCGTCGCCGATGTGCTGCCAGCCGGGTATTTCCTCGAACACCAGCAGCCCGATTTCGTCGCAGCGGCTTAGAAAGTGCGGGGACTGCGGGTAGTGCGACGTGCGCACAATATTGCAGCCGAGTTCGTATTTGATGATGTCCGCGTCCTGTGCCTGGAGCCGGGGCGGGGCCGCCGCACCGATGTAGGGGTAAGTCTGGTGGCGGTTCAGGCCGCGTAGCTG
>JBCCQC010000882.1:0-1540 GCA_039024535.1 Chloroflexota bacterium | reverse complement strand
TAAACTACACCGGTTCGGCAAGTAACAGCGTGGCGCGGGTTACGATTTACAATGCCGCCTTCCTTTTTATCTGTTAAACGACCGGGGATGCTGTGTTTCCAACCATAGCGAGCCTCTCCCGTCATGACGACAAGGCTGCGCGGTGTCAGATACACACTGACGCGCCTGCTTTCCCGCATATGGTCGAAGTGCATCATGCAGCCCGAAAGCAAACTGAGCGAGGCAATCACATCACCAAAACACGGCTCACAGTCCACATGTGGGCTGATGCCCTGCCCCGGTTCATACTCATTTACGATACATTGATCTGGCATTGCCGGGAAATAACCCTCTGTGTGCATTTGCGCCGCCAGCGGCATGAGCCACTGTGGGAGATGACCCAGATACATGGATGGATCAACGGTGCGTCGTCTGTAGTCGTAGATATAGCCGTAATGCTGCAAGCGCCGCTTCATGGATGTAATCCACGGGTTTGTGTCTATTTGCCGGGTAAGTTCGGATTCTTGTGCTGTGGAAATATAGTCTGTGATGATTGATAGGCCGGGAATCGTAGACAGGGTACGCTCCATTTAATCTTTGCCGACTGAACGCCATATTAAACAAATGTTCTAATTAAGTCAACCCTCCGAACATTTGAATTGTGTTGTCCACATGATACGCGGGTCTACATGCCGTGTAAGCCGATAGGCAACTGGCTCAAAACCAAAGCGGGGCCAGAACCGTGACGAGGCAAGGTTTGTGGTGCGCCAGTCTGTGAGGCAGAAATCATATCCAGCATCTTTTGCGTGCTGGAGGCCATGCACAGTCAACGTGCGGCCAGCACCCTGCCCCCGTGCTGCTGCCATCGTTCCGCTGATGCTCAACTCAATACAGTTTCTGGGAATCATCGGGTTGGTCGGGTCATATGGTTCTATCGCATAGCCCTGATACCCCACCACGTTACCATTTTTCTCTGCCAGCCACAGCATACACTCCGGGTCAGTTATCAGGTCAACCATGCCGGGACGGATACTCTCGCTGATGACTTCCGGCGGGGTGGAGGCAAACACTGGCGACCGCATCTGATACTGTGCGATGGTATCTGCCATACTGTGCACTATTTCGCTGTCGTCCGGCGATGCCAGCCGCACGGTCACATCATCTGGCACAGGAGCCGTATTTTCCCATGTGCGCAGATCCAGCAGGGCATAACACTGCTGCATCCCGAACCCCAGTGCAAACCACAGATCCAGCAGGTCACGACGCCCTGCCGGAACCATCACGTAATGGTCAAAGTATCCATCACACACCCACATTTCAGCCAGAACCGCATACATATCCCGGTAAAGCTCGATAGAAACTCCGACATCCAGCGCATACCCCGTCAGGCCAAGCCACGCTGTTCGCCCGAACGTCGGTGTGTGCAGTTTGTAATCCAGCAGGTACCCGACCAGTTTACCGTTATTATAGATAGTAACCCCCTGTGAGCGTGGTTTCTCGAATGCGTTTTGCAGAGCGGTTGCTGAATCGAAGGTTTTCGGCAGCAGGGGGTGCTGTGAAT
>JBCCQC010000881.1:0-1557 GCA_039024535.1 Chloroflexota bacterium | reverse complement strand
TTCTGTGTGTGTATCAGCCCCGGTAAAGCGCGTCCTCCGGGAATGGGGGCAGTTTTGCCTCAATTTCGCTGCGCTTATCTTCCAGGAACGGTGGCAGCGTCAGCGACTCGCCGAGTGTGCCTGTGTCTACATCCGCCGCGAACCCGCGCCCATCCGTTGCCAGTTCAAACAGCACGCCGCCGGGTATCCGCGCATAGATCGACTCAAAATAGTGCCGCCGGATGACTTCCGTTACGTCCAGCCCGGCAGAAAGCAACCGTTCGCGCCAGTCCTCAATGTGGTCGCCGCCGCCGATGCGCAGCGCAATGTGATGCACACTGCCCACACCCCGAAAGCCCATGTTATCCATCTGCGGCACAGTTAGCAAACGCCCGGTATCGCCGCCGCCGGGCAGCAGCATCTGTACCTCGTTGGCCTGCTGCGCCCTCACCGCATAACCGAACATCTCGCCCAGAAAATCCACGGTTTCGGTCAGGTTACGCACGCCCATCGTGTTACTGTGGATGCCACGCAGAGCATACGCTTCCGGGATGGGTCCGTCGTGCCAGTGCTCGTAGTGTACCCGCGCATCGGACGCGACAATACCCAGCGGCATTCCATCCGGGGCAGTGAACGCCAGTGCGCCGTTTGCCTCGCGTATCGTGTCGATGCTGTTCTCGGCCAATCGTGCCTCCCACCATGTGACAGCGGCCTCATCCGGGGCGGCGTAAGTCGTGCGGTTGACGTTACGGGCACCAGCGCGGTGTGGCTTCACATGCGGCCAGTGGAAAAACGTCATTTCTGTGCCGGGTGTGCCGAGCCGATCGCCGTAGAACAGGTGATAGGTTTCCGGTTCTTCCTGGATGACGGTACGGGCCACCAGTCGCTGGCCGAGGGTGTGCGTATAAAACCGGACGTTGACGGCAAGGTCAGCGGTGACGGCGGTAATGTGGTGGATTCCGTTTATAGGCATGGGCACGAGTCCTTTCTGCTCCATCATTAATTCGATATTAAACTGATGATGTGAGGATAATTTCCCTTACCCGCCGCACACCCGCATTAAGCAATCCCTACCTGCCGCGCATCAAATCGGCAAACGTGGCGGCCTCATCACCCGGCGCATCATCGTCCATACTGTCAAGCAGGCGCTGTTTCATCGCTGCTTTGAACGCCTCGCGTTCGTCTTCGTCCATCATATCCAGCAGCGCACGCATTTTTGCCTCGGCTTCTGTGGATTGTGCGTTGCGTTTGCGTTTTGCAGTGTTCCGGGCAGTATCGCGGCTACGCAGTTCAAAACGTTCGTTGGTGAACAGTACCGTCACCAGCGCTGCCATGATACTCGCATACACTGCTGTCGCTGTAGCAAAGCCCCAGAACCACGCATCAACCAGCCAGTAAACGGCCATGCCCCACACAAACAGTAAAATGCTCCCGCTGATAAAGTTCCTGAATGTCATCGTGCTATATCCTTCCGCTGTATATCCACAGGATAGACGCTGCCAGGGGTGTTGTGGTTCCCGACCACGTGAAAATAACCGAATTGTGACAGACATCACAGATTAATGAGTGCATTCTCAC
>JBCCQC010000880.1:0-1584 GCA_039024535.1 Chloroflexota bacterium | reverse complement strand
CCTGACCAAACCATTTAACCCGCGCGAACTCATCGCCCGCATTCGTGCCATCATGCGCCGGATAGAACGTCCGGGCCGGGCCAGTGAAAGTGAAACAACTGCTGGCGCTATCCAACTGGATAACCTGACGATTGAACCGGAACAGCGCAGTGTGAGCATTGACGGCCAGCCGGTTGACCTGCGCATGAAAGAATTTGACCTGCTGCTCACGCTGGCGCAGAACCCGCGTATTGTCTTCACCCGTGAGAAGTTGCTTAATGTCGTCTGGGGCTATGACTTCGCCGGGGAAACGCGGACAGTTGATATGCATGTTGCTCATCTACGGCACAAGCTGAAGGGCATGTCGCCTTCTATAGAAACAGTATGGGGTGTGGGCTACAAGCTGGAGGTTGCCTGATGCTAACGGGCATCCGTGGACGGCTGCTGCTGTCTTACCTGCTGCTGTTGATTGTCACGCTCACGGTGATGGCTGTCGCGTTGATTCTATTTCTCAGTTCGCGCCCGGCCAATTCTGATGACGAGATTCACCGTATGCTGGGCATTTATGCGGCAACCAGCCTGCGCGACAGACAACTCACCCGTGCCATACGCTCCGGGGACATCACTGAGCTTGATGCTGCTGCCAGCAACCTGCGTGGTGGCGATGAGGTCAGCGTCGTCATTGTAGATAGTGCAACCTACAGTGTTTTCTGGGCCAGCGACGACAGTCACACAAGTGGCACAGTCATCCGGGTAGAACGTGAGGAACCCTATCGTGGGGCGCTGCCGGTGGCTCGCAATGAAGGCCCACGCCCCGCAATACTGGAGGACGCACCAGAAGTCACACGCGGGAACTTCCAGAAAGATGGAACCCACTGGTTATTTATCAAAATTCCCATTCCGGATCGTACCCTGCGCCCTCGTGGGCAATCTTCGCAGGCGGTGATGCTGCTGCACCAGCGACCGAGCACCCCGCTGCTGGAAGCTGTGAGCCAGTTCGGGGATAACCTGAGCATCGCTATTATTCAGGCCGGTCTGGTGGGGCTGGCTGTGGCTGTGATACTCGCTGTGGTTATCACACGAACTATAGGGAAGCCGTTGCAGGCCGTCTCGCAGGCGGCGGGGGCGGTAGCGGAAGGCGATTACAGCCAGCGGGTACCCATCGCGGGGCCACAGGAAATCCAGGAAGTGGCGCACGCCTTCAACCAGATGAGCGAACAGGTTGAACTGAACAACCAGGCGCAGAAAGACCTGCTGGCGAACGTCTCGCACGATTTAAAGACCCCGCTTACATCCATACAGGGGTACTCGCAGGCAATTATGGACGGTACCGCCCCGGACAAAGCAAAGGCCGCAAAAATCATTCATGATGAGGCCGGGCGACTTACCCGGCTGGTCACGCAGCTTACGGAACTAGCGCGCCTGCGTTCGGGGCGGCTCTCCATGCGGCAGGATTACCTGGATATGGGCATGATTGTAGAGGGTATTTCGCAGCGTCTGGCAGTCGTCGCAGAGAAGAAAAATATTGCGCTCACCACAGAGATTAACCCGGCACCGAAAATCAAAGGTGATGGAGATCGCATGGCGCAGGTTATTACCAATCTG
>JBCCQC010000879.1:0-1588 GCA_039024535.1 Chloroflexota bacterium | reverse complement strand
GCGTCGCTGAGCTCCCCTTCGAAACTGATCTGGCGGTTGGCATGAACATCACCAAAAGACTTGCTAATGCGATGCATATTTAATTGCGGCATTGTCACACGCTTTCATCGTTCAGGTATGCCGGGGCACAGCAGGCCACACCCCGGCAAGGGGGAACTTTTGTCTACATTCCCATCGATTCCGCGAGTGCCGCTACACCGGCGCAAGTCGCATCATTAACAAGCGCGGCGGTTTGCTCTTCATCAAGCGTGCGGAAGTCAATCACGCTCAGTTCACCGTCAATAATAGCGCTGCGTGCTGCGTCCACCTGCTCCATATATTCACGCGGGATCAGGTGACGGGTATAGCTCATTTCAGAAAGCCCCACCCCTTCAATATCCAGCCCATAGAACGTTGTGGTACCGCCTTCAAGCTCATCATTCACAGCACGCTCGATGACATCGTAAATCGACACATCAACACGCTTGAGCATACTGGTCAGCACGTTCCCCGGAGCAAGATAATCCTGGTCGCTATCCACACCCACAGCAAAGAAGTTCTCATCCGCTGCCGCGTCAATCACACCTTCGCCCGTACCGCCTGCCACCTGGAACACCACATCCGCGCCCTGCTCATTCATAGAAAGCGCCAGTTCACGCCCGCTTGCCGGGTCACCAAAACCGTTAGCATACGCCAGCAGCATTTCAACATCGGGGTTCACTGCACACGCCCCATGCAAGTAACCATACAGGAACACATCAATGCCACTGGACTGAACGCCACCAATCGCACCGATAACGGCATCACCATTTGTCTGTTCAAAACTCTCGTCTGTAGTCACCAGTGCCGCCATCATGCCAGCAAGATACGACCCCGTATGCTCATCGAACATAACAGAAACCACGTTATCACCCTCCACAACGACATTCACAATCGCAAACGTCGTCTCAGGGTAATCCGGTGCAACACGGGCCAGTGGGTCAAAATGGCTGAACTCCAGCGTAATAACCAGATCAAATCCCGCCTCGGCAGCAGTGCGGAGTAACTGTTCACCTTCCCCAACAGGATCCGGCGATTCAATCGGAACAACCTCAACACCCAGTTCGGCAGCGGCCAGCGTCAGGCCACTGAATGCAAGGTCGTTGTAAGAACGATCTCCCAGACCACCCTGCGCGATAATCAGTGCAACACGTAAATCGCTGCTCTGTGCCATAGCACCAACAACCGTGGCGAGTAGTGCAACCATCAGCACGGCTACAATGGCGAAGCGTTCAATTCGCTTAAAAAGCATACAAAACCTCCAATACAATTGTCGATATTTTAACGTTCGTCATCATCGCAGCCTTCAGGCGCGTTTCAGACGAATCGTATATTGATAAAGATCGGCGAGGTAAAGCGCAACAACATACTCCACAAAATTCCCGCTATCATCCCACGAATACCGCGTGGTACACAGTAACGGCGCACCGTTTTTTATCCCCAGCAATTCCGCATCGTCCGGGGATGCAGCCTGTGCTTCAATGGTTTCAATCGCTTCTGATAGGAAAACCCCCTGCGATTCCAGCATGTCATACAGAGAGGCCCCTGCTGCAAGGGCATCGCCGTCTAT
>JBCCQC010000878.1:0-1591 GCA_039024535.1 Chloroflexota bacterium | reverse complement strand
GCAGCACAGACGGCGGCACCTCGTTCGGCATCACTGCGCCGGTGTGCCTGATGCCCTGCGGAAGCTGCCCCTGCACCGACGACCGAGACCACATCACAGCGCAGCAATACCCGCGTGTTGCTGTCGTGCCGGATGGCTCCGGTGACATAGAAACCGCCTACATGACGTATGAATGGCACGCGCAAACGCGCTTTCGCACCTCACCGGATGGCGTAAACTGGTCGCCGGGGCTGGCGATCCGCTTTCCGGGCGGCACGTTCCCGAGCAGTTTTTCGCCGTGCAGCGCCACCGAGACTATCGGGCCGCATCCCAATATCGAAGGGCAGGCCGATGATTGCCTTGTAGGGGCGCCTCCGGGCATCTACATAGAAGGCGAGATGGTGTATGTGTTCGTGGCGGCGGGGAGCGCCCCCGGCAACATGCGCTGTTACTATGGCGACCGCAGCGCGGTAGAATCCGACCCGCTTAATTTCCAGTTGTGTGAGCATGACCCGTTGTTCAGCGGCGCACAGGACTATGGTGACCCGGATGTGTTCGGCACGGCGGCGAATGAGTTTTTTGACTTTCGCTACGTCAGTTCTGCGGAAGTGTTGAAAGTGGGCGACCGCTACTACATGGCCTATGAAGGTATTCGCGGCCCGGACGTGCTCAACCGGGGCTGGGACACACAGTTTGCGCTAGGCTTCGCCAGAAGTGTAAGCACAGCAATCGACGGGCCGTGGGAGAAGTGGGACAGCAACCCGGCGCTGTTCCCGTTGTCTCCGAACTTTGGTGTGGGCCACGCAGATATACTGGTGATTGACGGCGAAACGATTATGTATACGGCTACGTCTATGAGTACGCGCGGGCGTTATGTGCTGCGCTGGCGCTGAATATAGCAGTGCGCATCTGCCATCTCATCTGTTAACACACGAAAGTTGAAGCCATTCCGATGATTCTAGCAACCACTCTGTTGACAACATTTCTGGTATGGCTGGGGTTTACCCTCATATTTACTGGCATTGGCAGTCTATTCCGCAGGCTGTGGGGGATGCCGCAGCACGCTACGCTGGATTGGCTTATAGATTTCTGGGTGGGCTGGTCGCTATCTGTCGCAATGCTACAGATCTGGCATCTGTTTTATCGCGTTAATGGTTACACGCTGGTTGTGCTGGCCCTGCTTGCTATGTTCGGGTTCCGTGGAATTGTCGGTCGTTTACGAACAGGCATTACATCCCGGTTTTCGCTACGGCATCTCGCCATCACAGTGACGACGGGGGCGTTTGCCATGTTGATTGCAAACACTGCGATGCAGGCCTTTGTGGGGAACGACTTCGCGCTGTATCACCAGCAAATGGTTCAGTGGATTAATGCGTATCCTATCGTTCCCGGTCTGGCAAATCTTCATGGGCGCTTCGGGTTTAATAATTCGTTCTTCCTGTACGTGGCACTCACAAACGCAACGCCACTCGGTCAGATAGGGACGCACATCGCCGGTAGCCTGCTTGTGTTCCAGTTGCTGTTAGTGGCAATTCACTGCATTTATCAGATGCTCTGGAAAAAAAGCACGGCGTCATGGGTGTTTGCAGGGACCTTTTTACTCGTTCTCATC
>JBCCQC010000877.1:0-1621 GCA_039024535.1 Chloroflexota bacterium | reverse complement strand
GTGGTATGAAACTCTACGAATAAGCCACCTGCAATTTCTGTTAAGGCACATGGCAAGCGCGGCCTACGGGATGTTTCTACACGTGATGCTCACGCTGGGGTTTCTGTGGCTGGCGGCGCGGCGGCATCCGTAGGGGGTGTGCTGGTGGAGGGCGAACGCTATGCGCCCGCCCCTACAGGTTATCCTGTGTTTAGAACGTTGCCCCGCCCATATCCGGCAACAGTGTTTCCAGCGGGAACAGTTGCGCACCTTCCGGCGGCAGCACGGATTCTGCACTCACGTCGTTGAGGTTGTCCAGATCGACGCCATAGCCGATGTACAGATCAATGAACTCGAAACCGAGGTCTTCTGCGCTCAGTTCCGTAGCCTCTGTACCGCTCAGTTCGGCCATCGTCGCATCAAACTCACGCTGAATTTCCAGCGCATTCACAGACATGGAAAACTCGGTTTCTGCCGCGTAAACAAGCCCATCATCTTCACCGATGACCACAAACGTGGTGTAGGTGGCATCTTCGAAGATGCGGCCATACAGCGCCAGTATATCGTCTGTCATGGCTTCCTGCATCGCCATCATCTCCTGCATTTCTTCGTCGCTCATCTCCTCGCCGCCCATGCTTTCCATCATGCCTATCTGCGCGTCAAACTGAGCCTGCATCATGGCCGCCATTGTGTCGCTGCCGAACAGGGCACCATAGTCAATGGTGGTGGCGAACACGGCCAGCGTCTGCCCGTCGCGGGCCTCGTCTTCGATGCGCTCAATCGTTGCGAACTCCGCAGTGAAAGCCTGAATATCCCCCGCGCCCATCATCGTGTCTGTTACAGCCTCGTCCGTCAGTGCCTCGGAAAGCTGCTCCATGACTTCTGCTGTCTGCGGGTCGTTTTCAAGCATGTCAAAAAGCATCGCGTACAGGCCAGCAATGTCAAGGCCCCACACCCCGGCCTCGGCCAGCGATGGATCTGCAAAGCCGAACGCAGCCAGATCAACGTAAGCCTGCCCATCGGTGTACCAAAGGTCAATGGGCAGTGGCGTGGGCACAAAGCCGCCGGTCAGTTCCTGCGGCAGGCTGATGCTCAGTGTGAGTTGTGCATCTGCAACATTAAAGGAATCCATTAGCAGGCCTTCCATCACGTCTATATCACCGTAGATCATCTGCATCATGGTGGTGAAGTCGGTGGTGTCGCCGTAGAAGCCCATCACACTCTCCAGCAGTTCGGGATCCAGCGTGTAGCTGCCGTCCAGTGCCAGTTCGGTGATAATTTCCTCGCCGTCAATAGCAACGACGACTTCGCCGAGACCGGCAACGGTGGCGCTATCGGCGTAGGTGGCGTCCGTGTAGAGGGTGCAGTCTGCCTCGGCCAGGTCGCCACAGAACGTTAGCGGGTTGCCGAAGCCCTGCGCAGATGCTACAGCGGTGACACTCAGCAGCATAAGGGTAACAAACAGCTTCTTCATCATATCTCCTTGCGGTAGGGTAATCGGATACGGAATCTTCACGAACAAAGAACGCGGAGAAGATAGTCATTGTCCCACCCCGCCATCTTGCGTTTGGCGGCCATCCCGACTTTGACGCAGGTATCCCGCTTGAGCAGATTGAGAGCCAGATGCCGTAGCACCACCATG
>JBCCQC010000876.1:0-1641 GCA_039024535.1 Chloroflexota bacterium | reverse complement strand
CGGGCGACAGCGCCAGGCCGATATCGTGCACCCGGACGCCCGCATACATCAGGCCCACTCATCCTTATCATCACACCCGCGCACGCCCAATCCGGCACGCTGGATGTGGAAATTGGCGGCGCACCGAGTACGTCCGTTTTTGCCAGAGCGCTGGCCGCCTCCGGGTTGGATGCCACAGTTGGCGATGCGAGCACCGAATACACCGTGTTTGTCCCCACAGATGGCGCGTTTGCCGCCTTCCAGGACGAAGTGGGCCTTGATGAGAGCACACTGCTGGGCGATACAACCTCACTCACGCGCGTGCTGAACTTCCACATCGTAGAGGGGCGCTACAGCTTTAACGATATTGTCGCGCTGGCACTGGCAAACACCGATACCCCCAACACCACCCGCATTCCCACCCTCAGCGGAGCCAGCATCGACTTTGCGTATGATGCCACCACCGGCCAGCTTATTCTGGAAGACAGCCGCGCCACACTCACAGCAACGAACAACGAGGCCAGCAACGGCTACTACCACGTTATGGACGCCGTGCTGTTCCCGCGTAGCCTTGCCAGCAGCGACGACAGTTCCACAGCGCCAGCCGATGATGCCACGCCAGAAGCAACCGCCACCCCGGAAGGCCCCACACCCACGCCCTCCCCACCGCAGAGTCCCACCGGCTATAACATCGGCTCCGTGACGGACGTGATCTCACGTAATCCGCAGTTGAGCTTTTTACTGGATGCCGGGGAAAGAGTGGGTATGGCCGCCGCGCTGGATAATCTGGACGAGGAATACACGCTGTTTGCGCCCAACGACGAGGCGTTTGATAACCTGCGCTTTCAACTGGGCTTTTCCCGCGAGGAAATGCTGAACAACTCGCTGCTGGAGCGCATTCTGGGCTATCACGTGGTAGAAGGCACCGTCACACGCGCCGACCTGCTGGAACTGGACGGCGAATCCATCCTCACGCTGTACCCGGAAAACTACTTTGTCCCGAACATCACGCCCAACGGCGGCATCGTCATCAATCGGGTGGTGGCCGTCCTTGCCACAGACATCCCGGCAACCAACGGCACCGTTCATGTGGTGAACAACGTCATGCTGCCCTATGACGTGCTGGAACGGTTCGGCATCGCCGTGCCATAAAACACGCTACAATATCTCCCGGAAAACGGGAGATAACACCATGACAACCTCAACCTTTGCAAAGCGTACCGCCGAACTCAGCAAAATATGGCAGGACAACCGCTGGCTCTATCTGCTGGCCGGTGTCCTGATCGGCATACTGGTCACACCCGCCGTAGAGCGCCTGAACGCGGACTTCTTCGCCCTGCTCGGTGATCTGGTGCCGGAGGCGGTCGGCATTCTGATTACGGTCACGGTGATCGAAGGATTCAATCGGACAAGAGAGTATAAGCGTAAACGTGCAGAACTAACTGATCGAACAATTCGTGAAATTCGTGCGAATCACCAACATACAATCAGTAGTGCTGTCCATGCTGCTAAGCCGGTAGTCGAAAGTTATCCAAAAGATGGGTAAACTGTGGGTATGGGAAAACGAATTGATTTCACACTGGCAGAAGACGAGCTAAAAACGGTGGAAGAAGCCATCAACCACTCGGTTCACGCTGAAGTGCGGCAGCGAGCGATCGCGAT
>JBCCQC010000875.1:0-1643 GCA_039024535.1 Chloroflexota bacterium | reverse complement strand
GTCCTACTGTCCGGGTGCGGTAACGGAGTGGCGTTCAACAAGGCAGGGGGCGTTCACCAGCGTAACGGTTTCACGGTCGGGTTTATGAAGGCGCTCCAGCAGAACATCCGCTGTGCTCAGTCCCATCTCATGGATAGGCTGGGCAATGGTCGTGAGCGAGGGGTAGATGTGATGGGCAACCGGGATGTTATCGAACCCCATAATAGAGAGGTCTTCTGGCAGCGACAGGTTCAGTTCACGGGCGGCATGGATGACGGCAACGGCGGTGTCATCTGTGAGGGCAAAGATAGCTGTAGGGCGCGTTTTGTCCTGCAACAGTTCCACCGCACGGTCAAAGTCTGCATCGAACTGATTGGGACGCCCCACCGGTGGGATCACCACATCAAAATGCACATCGCCATGTTGTAACATAACACTGGAAGCCCCCTTGATGCGCTGGCTGATGGCCTCGCTGTGCATGGGGCCGCCAAAAATCGTAATCTGCCGGTGGCCCCTGCGGATCAGGTAGTCTGCTCCAATCCTCGCACCGTTGTAATTATCGAACAGCACCCGGTCAATATTGGCAACTTCCGGGATGTCACGGTCAACCAGTACAACCGGAATATTCGCATCAGCCAGTCGTCGGACGCTATCGGTCTTGTGGCCGGTTGGCGCAATAATCACGCCGTCCACACGCTGGCCCAGCAGCATATCAATGTACGCTCGTTCTTCCTCTGCGTTTTCCGTTGTGCTGCATGTAAATGTGTAGTAATTGTGCTCAAATAGCCGCTGCTGGATCGCCAGAGTGAGTGAACTAAAAAAGGGCAGGTCAAGTTTTGGAACCATCACGGCAATAGTGCGGGTTTCCTGCTTGCGCAGGCTGCGGGCCACATTGCTGGGCCGGTAACGCATATCTTTCATAACGCGCTCAACACGGTCACGCAGTTCATCGCTTACGAACCCGCTGTCGTTAATCACGCGAGATACAGTCGCAACAGAAACGCCGGCCTCTCTTGCGACGTCCTTCATCGTTGTAACCACAATCATGCCTCCTCAGGGGTAGTGCAGCACGGGGTGGTGGAGATGTCCCGTGCGGGTGGTGTGTGATATGAGCTATGTTGTAGAGCGTCGGTCAGTGATCACAGTGCAAAGAAGTTATGCCCGGAGATCAATATATCAATAAATCGTACAGTCTCTATATAGTTTACAGACCCAACATCATCGGCATCTGAATCTATCCGATGATTAATGCATTTTAAGCGATTTTGGTCTCCTGTGGCAGACTATTTCATTTCGTTAATGGTTCTTTTACCGAAAATCCCGCCCGGGGCCTCTTAATTCAGCCATGTGGAGTATGTCAATCTACCGACTCCCTGTTAGCCGCCACCACAATGAACCCGATAATGGACACCACGACCATACCCACCACGAACGCAAACCCCGGCACATAAGAGCCAGTTTCATCGCGCAGCACGCCCACCACCCACGGCCCCACTGCCGCGCCAAGCCCGAACATCCCGCCAACAATGCCGTTGACCATGCCCAGCCCCCGGCTCTGGAAAATGTCGCTGGCGAGTGCAGTGGTCTGGCTGCTGCGGGTGCCCTCTGCAAGGCCATACAACACCGCGTAGATCAGCAGCAGAGGGGCAAGCTGTACCTGTCGC
>JBCCQC010000874.1:0-1667 GCA_039024535.1 Chloroflexota bacterium | reverse complement strand
GGCACATTATTCGACGACGCCAATGATTTTGCAGTAAATGAACCAGAGTGTGGAAATAAATGCCGCAATGAACAAAATTGGCAATACATTCCATGTTGACAAGAAATTAAAATAGTAGTTAATAATTGTTCCTGCAAACGCAATGATCCCAGCGATGAAATATATGCCTCCGAGAACCACTGCATATCTCCCCGAAATCGCTGGTGGTCTGACTCCGAAGTATTGCGAGCCTGCAACAAATCTGCATTTAATCATGACTCTCAGACCGAAGACGATCATGGCTATGCTCAGTAATAGGTTTGCTGTGAATGGGATCATCGTTTCAATTGGCAAATTGCTGAAATTGGAAATCAAAGCGGGGTGTGATACGCTTCTGTCATCACACTGTGATAAGGGAATGGGTGCGGCTATGTGGCTGCCAAACCAGAGTCACACCCATTACTCCTATTTACGTCCGCGCGGTGGCGGGGCTGATAGGAGCTTCAGTACGTTGCAGTCGTCCCGGTCTACACTTACGGGCGACTACCCGACACGAAAACTTGCACGTTATGCGTGACCTGCGCAGATTACACACCCGCATGGACGGCGTCCACGCAGCATTGTAGCACACGGAATTCACAGGGGCAAAAACTCATCATGTTGTGCCTGTTACCCGGTACATGTGGCCTGCTGTGCAATCCCGGTTCGGCTAATCCGAAACAGGCCGGGGATAATCGGTTCCAGCGCGTAATCATCCTCAACGAAAAACCCCTCCACAATGAACACGTCGCCGGGGTAGCAGTCAATCATCCGGGCAGTGGCGGTGCGTGTTGCAGCAAGCTGTACCGCCTCTGTAGCGTGGGGCAGTTGCTCCCGCACGGCGAGTCCCACCAGCGTGTAGTCATATAACGTCACGTCCGGGCGTACCCCGTGAACCGTCTGGAAATAATCGACCGGGCGCACACTCAACCACGACCCGACCAGCAGCGCATCGGGTGGCAGCACGTCCAGTATAGCCAATGATTGATCGTGCACGGAAAAATCCCGGTAGCGACCGGCGCTCTGCCAGTGGGCGGCCACCTGGTACACACACAGCAGCGCCAGCACACCCACAATCCAGCGTCGCGGCACCAGTTCGGCCAGCCGGAACACGCCCGCTACCATGAACACCGCCCACGCAAGGTATGCCGTGTGGAACATCGTCCACTTATCAAACACGTTATACCCGGCGAAGAACACCACCTGCCCTACGAACACTCCACCAATCACCACTGCGCCCCACGTAAACCGCCGCGCCAGATCCCATACACCCACGGCCCCGGCCAGCACACCGGGCAGCGTCAGGTTGCGGTTAAGCTGCGGCAAAAATGCCGCCAGTTCACGCAGGTAAGCCCCCGGCCCATAGCCAGAGATGCGCTCATCAAACATCCCGCCACGTGCCAGCCACAGCAGGTTTGCCGGGTTACGTAGATCGCGGTTAAAGTGCGGTTTGAGGATGTTCAGCGCAGGGTCAGCAGCAAAGCGCACCGGCAGGTACAGATACAGCATCACAGTGATCGCTGTGGTAATGATGACCATCGTCCAGCGTGTGCGCCAGTCCGGTGAACGCCACCACAGATACGGATACACCACCGCCGCTACCAGCACCGCCGCCAGATGGTTGCCGAACGCCACCCCGAATAGTGCCG
>JBCCQC010000873.1:0-1701 GCA_039024535.1 Chloroflexota bacterium | reverse complement strand
TCCCGTTCCGCTACACGATGGAAAACATCCAGCGGTAGTCTGTTGGCGGGTAAATCCTTGTAACCGGGGCGCTTTGCGGTGACAATGACAGGCATTGATCCCATCGAGACACACACGAGGAGAGAAACTGATGGCTGTTACGCCGCAGAGCGAAGATTTTTCGAAGTGGTATAACGAACTGGTCTACGAAGCCGACCTCGCCGCACAGAGCGAGGTGCGCGGTTGTATGATTATCAAGCCGTATGGCTTTGAACTGTGGGAGGCGATTAAAGGCGGGCTGGATCGTCGTTTTAAAGAAACCGGCCACCAGAACGCCTACTTCCCGGTGTTCATCCCGGAGAGCTACCTGCGCCGAGAGGCCGAGCATGTGGAAGGCTTCAGCCCGGAGCTGGCTGTGGTAACAGTAGCCGGGAACAAAGAACTGGAAGAGCCGCTGGTCGTTCGCCCCACGTCAGAGACAATCATCATGGAAGCATTCAGCAAGTGGATTCAGTCTTACCGTGACCTGCCGCTGCTGCTGAACCAGTGGGCCAATGTGGTTCGCTGGGAACTACGTACACGGCCATTCCTGCGTACCACGGAATTTTTGTGGCAGGAGGGTCACACGGCCCATGCGACGATGGAAGAAGCCGAAGAAGAAACCCGCCGGATGCTGGATGTCTATGCTGATTTTGCTATCACCGAAGCTGCCATCCCCGTAATTAAGGGGCGTAAGAGCATCCGCGAGAAGTTTGCCGGGGCGGTTTACACCACCACGATTGAGGCGATGATGCGTGACGGCAAGGCGCTGCAAAGTGGCACATCGCACTATCTGGGCCAGAACTTCGCAAAAGCGTTCGATATTCAATTTCTCGACAGTGACCAGGAGCGCAAATACGTTCATACCACAAGCTGGGGCCTTTCTACGCGCATGGTCGGCGCGGTAATTATGGCGCACGGTGATGACAAGGGTCTGCGCCTGCCGCCGGTGATCGCACCGTATCAGGTGGTGGCCGTGCCGATCTATAAGAACGATGACCAGAAGTCCAGCGTGATGGAAACGATTAACCGCATCGTCGCCGAACTGAAGGGCGCGGGGATTCGTGTGCATCTGGACGACCGCGACTATAACCCCGGCTTCAAGTTCAACGACTGGGAGATGCGCGGTGTGCCCGTCCGTCTGGAGATTGGCCCGAAGGACGTAGAAAAGGGCAATGCGGTACTCGTCCGGCGCGATGTGGAGGGTAAAGCGGCCAAAAACTTCGTCTCGCAGGACAATCTCGCGCAGCAGGTAACGGATATGCTGGCCGAGGTGCAGGCCGCGCTGCTGCAACAGGCGACCGATTTCCGTGATGCCAATATCATTGACGTGGGTAACTATGACGACTTCAAAGATGTGGTGAGTGATGGCAAGTGGGCGCGTGTCTGGTGGGAAGAAAATGGCGACATGGAAAAGCAGGTAAAAGACGACACCACCGCCACCCTGCGCTGCTATCCGTTCGACCGTCCCGAAGGCACAGGCAAGCACGTGATGACCGGCGAAGAAGCGTCTGAAGTGGCGCTGTTCGCAAAGGCGTACTGATCCAGTTGATGCAAAACCGTAGGGGCTTGATTCATCAAGCCCCTGTCGCGTGTTTAAGTCATCGCTCTGCGCTCATGATCCAGGAGCGTGGCCTTACGTGATTTGCCCCAGCGATAGTGATTCACATCGCCGCCGGTTTT
>JBCCQC010000872.1:0-1705 GCA_039024535.1 Chloroflexota bacterium | reverse complement strand
TTTACAGTCAGCCCCCTTTGCCGCTCGGGACACGGACCCATGTTGTGTTGACTTCGGAATGGTAAACGAGGTCATTCAGCTTATCAAGTGCCAGAATGTATCGGGGATACATCGTCGTCGTGTTAAGCTACTAGCCAACGACCAGACTCGAACTGGTAACCCCCATATTACAAGTATGGTGCTCTGCCGAATTGAGCTACGTTGGCACTGCTGACAAATATATCAAAAACTTTTTCCCTGTCTATACCTTTTCGCGCCTGTCGCTCAAGTTTGATGTGATTGTCACCGGTTCTTATCAGGCGCTTGCCCTATTTTGAGTAGGATTGAGTTATGATAGGTTGCGATTGGAACTGACGGAATTGTAGAGGAAACAGCGGTTTGGCGGGAATCACCATTTCTACACCAGAAGTAAGCAAGCGCGGGTTACGCCCGGTTAACCTGCGCACTGACCTGCCTGAACTGGCCGATCTGATTGAAACGGCCTTTTCCAGCACGATGGATTCTGGCGGGCGGGCAGCTATCCGCGAAATGCGGCAACTCAGTCGGCTGGGGGTGGGCCTCGGGGTGCTGTCTAACCTGAATGAGCTGGCACAGGGCATGAGCCTCGGGTTTGTATGGGTGGAATCCGGGCGCATTGTGGGTAATGTCTCGGTTTACCCGGCAGACTACCCCCGCGATATGGGAAGGGTGTGGATTATTGCCAATGTTGCCGTTTACCCGGAGTACCGGGGGCGGGGGATTGCTACCGGGCTGATGAATGCCAGCCTCGATATGATTCATCAGAAGAGCGGCGGCATGGCTGTGTTGCAGGTAGACCTTGACAACGACACGGCCCGTCACATGTACCGTAAACTTGGCTTCCAAGAAGAACGTGCATGGTCACAGTGGCGGCGCGGTGCATACCGGGCGATGCCGAGCCACGCGCAGATTGACGAAAATCAGCCGCGTATCGTTCAGCGCCGTATGGGGGACACTGGCTACGAACTGGCGCTGGCGCGGCAGGTACGCCCACAGGAACAGGGTGGTGTGGACTGGCTGACCCCGGCCCACACGAATACATTCCAGTTATCGGCGTTGAAGCGCCTATCGAACTGGTTAAACCTGCGTGATATTCAGCGGCTTGTGATCCGGGATGAGGAGAACGAGGCTATTTTAAGCTGGCTACAGATCGAAAGCGCGTTTGGTGTTTCCAGCCGGCAACTTACCCTGATGAACCACCCGCTGGACACCGGCACGAACGCGAATGCCCTCATCGGGCTGGCCGTGCGACGTTATGGATACGAAGGCCTGAACATCAACCACCCGCATGATGACCAGATTATAGCGCGGGTGCTGCGTGCCCATCAGTTTACGCCCCGGCGACAGGTGATGCACATGCGTTACATATTCCGGTAGAGGATCACACGGAGGCAGACATGACAGCGACTATCCTGCTTGTTGACGACGAACAGCAGATCATTGACCTGGCCCAGATGTACCTTGAACAGGACGGTTACAACATCATCAGTGCAAATGACGGCGCAGAAGCCATTCACCGGGTATTTAAAGATAATCCGGATCTGGTAGTGCTGGACTTGATGCTGCCAGAAATTGACGGCTGGGAGGTATGCAAACAGGTACGCGCAAAGTCTGATGTGCCGATTATTATGCTGACGGCCCGCGACGACGATGTAGACAAAATCGTGGGGCTGGAACTGGGCGCAGA
>JBCCQC010000871.1:0-1711 GCA_039024535.1 Chloroflexota bacterium | reverse complement strand
GACATGTTAAAGACGTGTACCGGTAGCCAGATGTGCCACCACACCCGATAACTTTAACCTGTCGCTGGTGGGTTTTCGGCTATACTGGCAGGCATGACGACATATAACAACAGTTTGAGACACGCGGCACTATCGCGGGCGGAGCAGAGGAGAAAGCCAGAGGATGTCTTCACCGAACACACCTCAAAATCTGATCGGGCAGCAAATCGGGCAGTTTACGATACTGGAAGAAGTGGGGCGCGGCGGCATGGCGACCGTCTACCGTGCCACGCAACAATCTATCAACCGTGACGTTGCCGTCAAGGTGCTGCCACAACAGTTTTTGCACGATCCGGGCTTCTTCGAGCGGTTCAAGCGTGAGGTAGATGTGGTGGCGCATCTGGAGCATCCGCACATCGTGCCCATCTTTGACTATGGTGAGTCCGACGGGATGCCCTACATCGCTATGCGTTACCTGGCCGGGGGGACGCTGCGCAGCCTGATTGCCGAGGGGCAGCCGCCACTTCGCAACCTCATCCTACCCATGCAGCAGGTTGCCAGCGCCCTGGATCACGCCCATTTACAGGGCATTATTCACCGTGACCTGAAACCGGGTAACGTTTTGCTGGATGCGAGTGGCAACGCTTACCTGACGGACTTCGGGATTGCGCGGGTGCTGAACAGTGACCTGACGGGGAGCGCGATTATCGGCACACCGGCTTATATGAGCCCGGAACAGGCCCGTGGCGATGTGCTGGATGCCCGTGCTGATGTGTACTCGCTGGGTGTGGTGCTGTTTGAATTGATTACCGGGCAGGAACCGTTCCAAGCCGAAACGCCTATTGCCATGATCCTGAAGCACCTGCACGAGCGCGTCCCGAATCTGAGCGACATCCGCACGGACGTTCCCGCAGATGTGGATAAAGTGATTGCGAAAGCGACAGAAAAATCGCCTGCCGACCGCTACAGTTCCGCAGGTGCGCTGGCAGAGGCATTTACGAAAGCTGTGGAGGGTACTGCTTCTACGGTGAGCATTGCCGATGGCAGCGGCACACCAGCGACCACCGGCCCGGCGCCACAGGAAAATGCAGGCGAAACCGAGCCGGAACTGCCCCCTACTCCGCGCTACATCCCGAAACCGGGACAGGAGCCACCGATGGGACTTGACGGGCCTACTGTTACCCCGGCATCGGGCATTGCGGCCAGTGCTATCCATCAGGCGCAGGACGCGCAGCAGGCACCCACACGGGCTACGCCGAGCAAACGTCGCACGCCGGGATGGGTGTACACGTTTGCGGTTTCTGCGCTGGTGCTGGTGGCAGGGGCGGTGTTCTTTATTTTGCAGGCGGGCAGCGTTACCCCGCGTGATACGGCTTTAAATGACGGGGCCGATGAACCGCAGGCCACGCAAATGGCGGCGGCTGCCGAAGCAACGGCTGATGGGGAAGGCGAGGAGCCTGCTATTGCAGAGGAAGCAACAGCGACGAACAATGAGACCCCGCCAGAATCGGCCTTCCGTGGGGGGCAGCGCGTGGATACCCGCTTTTACACGGTCTCTATCCCGCAGGACTGGATCCCGCCGGAAAACGCTAACGAGGGCCGCCCCTACTTCGACGGGGAAGATCGCCGGGGGCGTGCTGCGGTACACATCTGGCAGGATGTGAACCTGAATGCGCTGGTGAGCGTTTCTATCCTTGATGATACCAGTACAGATGACTCTGACGACATGGTG
>JBCCQC010000870.1:0-1713 GCA_039024535.1 Chloroflexota bacterium | reverse complement strand
CTGGCAGAGACGGCTCCAGTAGCATAAATATTGTGAACCCCATCGCAACCGCCAGCAGCGCGGCCACTACATACAACCGTCGCCGCAACATGGCACCGATGCCCAGCACAAACAACACAGATCCAATCAATCCCAGCGACATCGGATACTCCACGCGGATGTCGGTCAGGTCGTTGGGCATGGGGAACGCAAAGACTTCCTGCGGGAGTAAAAAGTTGCTTGTCAGGTAAGCTACTACGTCATCACGCCCGTTAACTGCTTCGACCAACCGCAGTTCGAGGGCCAGCGGCAGCAGAAAAATCATCGCAAGTCCAGCAGCCAGCGCAACACCGCCATAGACACACAAAGCCCGTCGCAGCAGTGTACGCCATTCCCGGCGCGAGGCCCACAGAATGACGATCACCGTAAATGGAGCCACAAACAGCGCCGTGATAAACGTCACGGGCTGATGTGTGAATACAAGGCCAGCGATAGCGAGTGCAATCCATACAGCTTTGCGTGGTGACGGTGCATAGGCCCCCTTTACGACTGTCAGGAATACCCATGGCACAAACGCCGCACACGCAATCTGCGGTAAACTACCCTGTGTCCACACTTCAAACAGGCGCGACGGCGCATACGACCACAGCGCGGCAGCAATAATAGCCGCGCTACCCGGCAGGAATGTACGCGCCAGCCGATACGTACCCAGTGAGCCGAAAATCCACGCAGCGGCGGCCACCAGATGAAACGCCGTGACCGCACTGAATCCAGCCAGTGTAAGCAGGCCACCCACGTAAAATACACCGGGCGTGTAGAAGTTAAAGATCGGGTAGCCATAGCCCAGATGAAACCACGGCACCCAGCGCGGGTAAAGCTGGCCTTCTGAAAGCAGGGTGCCCATCGCGTAGATGCGGTGTGTGTGTAGTGGGGCATCTGCCGCTGCCATAATGCCCCCGGCAAACGTGGGTAAAATGCCGATCAACGGCAGGACGATGGCAACGAGCCATCCCCAATCGCGTGTGGAGTTCTGTGTCGTCAATTATCCTCCGAGCAGGCAATTTTCACTATTGTGTTGCATTCGTGGGCATTATAGGCGGCAACACATGACTGAACAGGGTAAGCGTTGCCAGAGCTGCCGGTTTCAGTGATGAAATGTGTTCAGAAGTGGATTTCTCCCTATAATTCAGGCGAATGAAAGTTAACGGTGTGTAGTATATGGATCTGAACGAACAACGAATCACAATGGCGCTGGCCCCGCGTGCGGTTAGATACTTTGATAGTGTGTCCAGCACGAATGATGTTGCCACAGAGTGGATGCGTGAGGGGGCACTGAAGGGGGCTGTTGTGGTGGCTGATGAGCAAACAGCCGGACGTGGCCGCCTGGGGCGTACATGGTATACGCCGCCGGGTGTTGCTCTGGCGACATCGGTCATCCTGCGGGTAAAGGCAGAGCATCTGCCACAGGTGAATATGATGGGGGCGCTGGCAGTCACGAACCTGCTGCAAGCGTTAAATCTCACTGAAGTCAGCATCAAATGGCCGAACGATGTACTGGTTGGTGGCCGTAAAATCTGTGGGATTCTGCCGGAAGCGGTCTGGAATGGAAATAACATGGAGGGTGCCGTGCTGGGTATGGGCCTGAATGTCCGCAACAACTTTGCCGGTACGCCGCTGGAGGAAAAGGCGACATCAATCGAAGCGATTACCGGCAAGCCACAGGATCGCGCTGCG
>JBCCQC010000869.1:0-1731 GCA_039024535.1 Chloroflexota bacterium | reverse complement strand
TTTGCATCCATGTATTCCAGCAGAGCCAGTGCATACTTCCGTGTGGTACCGAAACGGTCACGCACGGTCTGCACGGTGACTTCTTCGTCAGCTTCCAGCATATCCATCACCGCATACAGCATAGTCTCGAATGTTTCCCCGTCAAAAAAGACCGTTTTTGAAACGATCACGATCTCCTCAAGGTCATCCAGACCGTAGAACAGTTCCTCGTCACCGAGAATGTCGATAGCTTCTGCCACAGACGGGGGTGTGTACGGATTCTGCGAAATCATATCACGAAGCTGATTGATGCGCGTGAACTGCTGTGGTGTGAAGTCCGGGTAGTGGTTTGCGTGGCGCACAGATAGCCCGTCCGGTTTTGTAATGATTTCCCTGTTGTGGTGAATGAATGCTTCGAGGTGCCTATCACTCAGGTCAGATTTTTCCCGCAGTTCAGCAATTAACATGCCCCACCGAACCGGGTGTGTAGCGTGGTGCGCAAGTAAAATGTTCTCAATCTGCTGCTGAAGCTGTTGATAGCGCCCCGTCGCAATATACAGTTCATTACCATACAGCGCCGTCAACCCCCCGGACTGGCGCGACTCAAACAGGGCTTTTTCCACATCAGCCGCGCTTAATCCCGTACGCGCCCGCAATTCCTCAGCCGTAAGTGGCATCTCTGCGGCCATGATAACAATCTCGGTCGGGTCGCCCTGTAACCGCTTTTCCAGCATGGCGATAACGTCGGCATCAAAGCGTTTGTGGCGCTGTGACGGGTTTGTATCCAGCACCACGCCGCCGCCAATGGTCGCATGCAGGGCCGGTGCCCGCAGGATGAATCGGCTATGGCGCGGCACGGCCAGCGGCTCAGAAAGGCGCAGTTGCAAAAAGCCGCTGTCTCCGGGGGTAAATGCATCGGCATTCAGTACACGCACATTCGCCTGTGACTGTGCCGCCCCGATGAACACTTTCACCTGTGCGTTGTGCTTGAGCGGCTGTGGTGCGTCCGGCAGGTGGTGGTAATGCACGTCAATTAACTGCGTGGGCGTGATGGCCCCCGGCACACTCAGTACATACCCGCGCTTTACCTCGCTGGTATCCACCCCGGCAAGGTTCACCGCCACCCGGCTCCCCGGCTGCGCCACTTCTACGGTTTGCTCGTAGCTCTGCAGGCCGCGTACACGTCCGCGCACGCCCCCCGGCTGGGTCTCCAGTTCATCACCGACAGTTATCCTGCCGCCAGAAAGCGTCCCCGTCACCACAGTACCGGCACCTCGAATCGTAAATACGCGGTCTACCGGCAGTATCGGGTGACTCGTACTATGGCGAGGTAGGGCTTCGGCCAGCTTTTCCCGCAGTGTTTCAATCAGCAGGGGGATATTATCACCAGTTTTTGCCGATACCGGAACGATAGGTGCGTCGGCCAGATGCGTGCCCGCAAGCGTTTCCTGCACATCCAGCGTCACCAGTTCCAGCCAGTCCGGGTCGTCAATTATGTCGGTTTTGGTGAGCGCGACGATACCGTTTTCAATGCCCAGCAGGTCAATAATCGCCAGATGTTCGCGGGTTTGTGGCATCACGCCCTCATCCGCTGCGATGATGAGCAGTACCAGATCAATGCCACCCACCCCGGCCAGCATATTCTCGATGAAATCGCGGTGGCCCGGCACGTCCACAATACCCACAGTTTCGCCGCCCACGTCAAACCACGCAAAACCGAGGTCAATGGTAAGCTGGCGCTGTTTTTCCTCC
>JBCCQC010000868.1:0-1738 GCA_039024535.1 Chloroflexota bacterium | reverse complement strand
GCTTTGCAGTCCACCAGCATCATATGGGTGTTGGTGCCACCGTAGGCAATGCGAATACCGCGTTCCTGAATCGCTTCGGCCATTGCCACCGCATTCTTTGCCGTCTGATGTTGCAGCGCGTGGAATTTCTCAGTTTTTGCAATCTTCATCGCCACAGCAAGACCGGCAATGCTGTTCACGTGGGGGCCGCCCTGCTCACCGGGGAACACACCCCGATCAATTTTGCGAGCGATGGTGCGTTTGTGCGTAATGCTCACGGCTCCACGAGGGCCATTGAGTGTTTTGTGCGTGGTGAAGTTGACCACATCGGCAATGCCAACCGGGTTCGGGTAGGCCCCGGCAACAGCCATACCCGCCGTGTGCGCGATGTCCGCCAGCAGGTAGGCCCCCACTTCGTCGGCAATCTCCCGGAATTTTGCGAAGTCCGGGGCAATGGGATAGCTGGTGAACCCGCAGATAATCATCTTCGGCTGGCATTCCAGTGCAATCCGGCGGATCTCGTCGTAATCAAGGCGTTCAGTTTCCGGGTCTACGCCGTAGCTGACGAAGTTGTACTGAATGCCGCTGCGGTTCACCGGGCTGCCGTGCGTCAGGTGGCCGCCGTCCAACAGGTCAAGGCCCATAACCGTATCGCCCACTTCCAGCAGCGCCGTAAACGCGGCACTGTTCGCCGGAGCACCGGAAAGCGGCTGCACGTTCACATACAGGTCATCGGCGCTTGCGTGTTCATTGGCAAACGCCTCTGCCACGCGGCGGCGGGCCAGCGATTCTACGATGTTGGCGTACTCGGTGCCCTTATAATAACGCGCATCGCTGTTACGGCGATAATCGGCCATGCGTACGTCATAGTCGAGAATTTCGCCCTCGGACATCCAGCGCATTGCCTCAGTCGGGTAGCCCTCGGCGTAAATATTGTGGAACGCAGAGCCAACCGCCTCGCGCACGGCCTGTGGAATCGTGCTTTCGGACGGAATCATAATCAGGCGGCGGGCCTGACGTGCGGTTTCGTACCGGATGAGTTCCGCGACTTCGGCGTCAATCTCCTCCAGCGCCCCTCTTACGAGAAAGTCGTGATCTGACATAATACCCCTCAAAACCTATTACTTTACAGTCGTTTTAATAATCGCCATTCTAACACGCGGTGCCGACGAGTTTCTATGCGAGATTAGCACCCACGCAGCACAGCCAGCACTTCATGCAGCGATTCAAACACATACGGCGTCACACCCTCGAACGCCTCGCGCGTGGTGTGCGTGAGGTCTGGCACGGCAAAACAGGTCATCCCCGCTGCAACAGCGGCACGTGCCCCATTCGGGCTATCTTCGAACGCCATACAGTCGGTCGGTGCTACGCCCATACGCTCTGCTGCCAGCAGATACACATCCGGGGCGGGTTTACCTTCGGGTACTTCCTCTGCGGAGGCCCGTACAGTAAAGCCACCGGCCCACTTTTCCTGGCTACCAATAGTCGCATCAATCATACTGAGCGGTGAACTGGACGCGATGCCGTGCGGAATCTTGTGTTCGATCACCCAGTCCACAATGTCATAGGCTCCCGGCTGCGGAACGGTATCTGTGGCGACAATGCCAGTGATGCGCTCAATCAGTTCGGTTTCCAGTGTGGCAACATCATCTTCCAGTTCATACACGCGCTTGATGTTCGGCAAAAACTGTGCCATGCCCATCCCGATGAACGGTGCGTGCTTTTCGTCGCTGTAGGCTTTGCCACGCACTTCCAG
>JBCCQC010000867.1:0-1752 GCA_039024535.1 Chloroflexota bacterium | reverse complement strand
GGCCGGGCAACACCATGCGCCCGCCAAGGTCAATCCGCTCGGCGTCAGGTGGTGGTGTGACATCGGCTGACCTGCCGATAGCGGTAATCACACCGTTCTCGATTAGCAGTGCCCCCTGTTCAACGTAGTGGCGTTCTGCGTTCATGGTGATGAGGGTAGCGTTTTTGAGGTACATGGAATGCATTGATCTTCTCCGGGGTGTCCGTTTCCCGGACGTTTCGTGCGCGAGTGCCCGGAGCGATACAGACGATATTTAAAGATGCGTCGGACTTTGAATTGTGCCGCCATTTTAACATACCGTGGCGGTGTGACGAATTTTCATCCGACTCATGACAGGCATCTGTCCACATGCGCCACACGTATAGCTCAAGCGAGCAATTTTGGGCCGGATTCTGGTAAAATTCCAATCACAGCAGCAACCGTGGTGAGAATATCATGTGCGGTGGCACTGCATCTAGCGTCTCGCCAGCGGGTCGTATGTCAGGCTGAGTGCCTGCCCCGCGTAGTTCACGCAGAATGTGGTGATGAGGATAGTCAGTCCGGGGGCGAGGATAAGCGTGGGAACGCGCTGCATATACGGTTGAGCCTCTGCCAGCATCGTGCCCCAGTCAGATGTGGGCGGTTGCGCACCAAGACCAAGATAGGATAACCCCGTGATAATCAGCAGCAGGTGCCCGAGCCGTAAAACAGAAGGAGCGAAAGTGCCTGTGCATCGAATCGCAATTGCAACAGAATCTAAATACGTTGAAAAAAAGCCGTGGGATGAGGATGGCTGGCTCAAAGCGGCGCTGGAAGGGCGCGGGCACACTGTCGATATTATCGACTGGATGGATGATAGCATCAACGTACAGGACTACGACGCCATTTTCGTCAGCAGCACATGGAACATTCCCGATGCCCCATCACAGTTCGAGGACTGGTTGAAGCGGTGCGAGATCGGCAAACCACGGCTGATTAACCCCTATGCTGTACTGGCTGAGGGCATCAAAAAGTATGATTACATGGGCCTGCTGCTGAAACAGTTCGGTGAAGTTGAATCTGACGATGGTTCAATCGTCCCCACACGCTTCTATACAGTCTCACCGCCCCCTCGTGGCGTGTATAACCTTGAAACGCTGAATGGCAGAACGCTTGAGCAGATTCTGGAGACACTGGATAAAACCGACCTGTGGCGCGGCAAAGATATTGTGCTCAAGCCGGCAACATCTGCTGATGGGAAGCACACATACGTCTACAATCGCTCTGGTAATGATGTGATGGTCAAAGCCGAATATAAAGATCGCATACTCACCACATTGCGAGAAGCAGAAGCTGAGTTCGACAGGATTATGCAAGATCCGAACTCAAATGGCATCATGGTGCAGGTGTATATGCCTGCTGTTGAGAACGGCGAGTATTCGCTGACGTTTTTTGATGGGCAGTTCAGTCATGCAGTGCAGAAACCCCCCGGCTTCCGTGCTGACAACTCGAATTTGCGTCGTCTACGAAAACCAGATGAAATCATGCTGGCGTTTGCCATGCGTGCCATACAGTACATATGCGACAAATTTGAGGTGGAGACGCTCACGCGCTGCCGCGTTGATCTATTTTACGGGGACAACAGGTGCCCCATTCTGTGTGAACTGGAGTTTGTTGACCCGAACATGAACATCAAAAGGGTGAACGAAGAACTGGGGGAAGCAAAAAGAAACGAAGTGGTAAGCAACCTTGCAGACGCAATCGAACGGCGCACCCGTGAGCTTGCCTCTGCCG
>JBCCQC010000866.1:0-1753 GCA_039024535.1 Chloroflexota bacterium | reverse complement strand
GCAGTGCTGCTGAACGTCATCAATATCGTGCTGGATTACCCGTTTATCTTCGGGTTCGGCGTTATCCCCGGTATGGGCGTGGCCGGAGCCGCACTTGCCAGCACCATCAGCCAGTACATCGGGGCCGCTCTCGCGCTTACGTTTACGTTGCAGCGGTATGGGTTTACCACACAGATCGATATGGACGACATGCACGCTCTGTTCCAGATTGGCGGCAACATGTTTTTGCGCACCAGCTTTTTAATGCTGTTCCTGATCGTGAGTACGCGCGTGGCAAACGTGGCCGGGGCAGAGAGCGGCGCAGCCCATCAGGTTATCCGGCAGATTTATGTTGTCACGGCGCTGTCGCTGGATGCGTTTGCGGTTTCTACACAGAGCCTTGTGGGGTATTTCCTCGGCGCAGACGACCGGGTTCACGCGCGGCAGGCGGCCGTTATTAGCATTGGCTGGAGTGTAGCAACCGGCATCGCCATGACAGTACTTATGCTGCTCGTCACCACCCCTCTGCTGCGCCTGATGGTACCCGACGAGGCCATTGCAATCTTTATCCCGGCGTGGATCATCAGCGCAGTAGCACAGCCCGTGAATGCAGTCTCCTTCAGTACAGATGGCATCCACATGGGCAGCGGGGACTATGGATTTTTGCGGAATGCAATGTTTATTTCCACAGTTGGCGGTATCATCGCGCTGCTGATGATTAACCCGGAGGCGATACATGCCCTGTCCTATGTGTGGCTGGCGACCACGCTGTGGGTAACGCTGCGTGCAATTGCAGGTCTGGCACGGATTTTTGTACCGGAGTTCAATGCACCGCTGGCAGCACCTGTTCAAAACTGAAATTGAAAGACGGAAGATGACACCCGAAAAAGCAATCGTATACGAATACTGGCAGCACTGGCTGGCAACCGCACAACAGTCCACAGATGCAACCCCGGCGGCTTACTTCTCCGATGAAACCGTGTGGTATGGCCCACACCCGATTAACACATTGCACGGCATAGACGAAATCACGGAACAACTATGGCGGCCTCTGTTTCACAGCTTCAGTAACCTGCGCCGCCGCGTGGATATTTTGATGAGCGGCGACTGTGAAAACGGGCGGTGGGTTAGCAGTCATGGCTATCTCATCGGCAAATTTGAGCATAACTGGCTGGGCATCCCGGCTACCGGGCAGGAAACACTCATCCGCTATGGCGAGTTCTGCCGGGTGGAAGGTAGCAAAATTGTCGAAACACGCGCCCTGATGGACATCCCGGACGTAATCCGGCAGGCCGGGTACAACGTGTTCCCCGATAGCCGGGGCATCGCGGGGTTTGTGCCGCCACCACGCACCGCTGACGGCATCATGCAGGATGTGCAACCAGACGCGGAAACGCAGAAAAGCTATCAACTGGCACACGACATGCTGTTCAAGGGGCTGAACGCATTCGAAGAAAACAACAAAGAAGCAATGGGCCTTGCACGCTACTGGTATCCCGATATGTACTGGTACGGGCCACATGGCATTGGCACCACCCGCAACATAGAAGAATTCCAGCGTAACCATCAGATGCCCTGGCTGGAGGCCTTCCCGGATCGCAAAGTGATTGACGAGTGCCCGTTCTTCGCAGAGGGCAACTACACAGCCACAGCAGGCTGGCGCGAGGTCATTGCAAAGCACACCGGCACATTCATGGGCCACGAGGCCACCGGGCGCGAACTGGAATTCCGGGTGATGGACTGGTGGCGGCGCGATGGGGATCGCCTCATCGAG
>JBCCQC010000865.1:0-1761 GCA_039024535.1 Chloroflexota bacterium | reverse complement strand
GCCATTCTGATCTGCCACGCACTCAGCGGGGACGCGCATGTAGCCGGGTATTACACGGAAAACCCGAACGAGAAACCCGGCTGGTGGGATGATGCCGTGGGGCCGGGCAAGCTGTTCGATACCAACAAATTTTTCGTGATTTGCTCCAATGTGCTGGGCGGCTGCATGGGCAGCACTGGCCCGGCCTCGCCACACCCGAAGGACGGCAGACCCTATGGGATGCGCTTCCCGGTCGTGACGATCCAGGACATGGTAAAGGCGCAGGGCCGCCTGATTGATCGGCTCGGCATTAAGAAGCTGTTCGCAGTGGCGGGGGGCAGCATGGGCGGGATGCAGGCGCTGGAGTGGACGGTGGCTTACCCGGAGCGTGTGCTGAACTGCCTGTTTGTCGCGTCTACGCCGGTTGCCTCTGCACAGCAGATTGCGTTTAACGAAATCGGGCGGCAGGCCATCTACGCCGACCCGAACTGGAACAACGGCGACTACTACGGTAAGACCACACCCGATGGTGGCCTCTCGGTAGCGCGGATGGTGGGGCACATCACCTACATGAGCGAAACCTCGCTGGATCATAAGTTCGGGCGACGTTTACAGGATCGCCAGCAGCTTGGCTACAACTTCCAGACGGATTTCGCCATCGAAAGTTACCTGAGCTACCAGGGCAAAAAGTTCGTGCAACGTTTTGACGCTAACAGCTACCTGTTTGTCACCAAAGCGCTGGATTACTACGACGTGAGCGAGCACTATGGCAGCATGGAAGACGCAGTGAAACCGGCAACCGCCTCGTTCCTGATCGTCAGCTTCAGCAGCGATTGGCTCTACCCGAAGCATCACCACGACGAACTGGGCGGGGCGCTGCGCGGCGCAGGCAAAGAGGTTGAACAGCATCACATCGAGGCGGAGTTCGGGCATGATAGTTTTCTGGTTGAGGTAGAAACGATGGCGCGGGTGGTCGGTGGCTATCTGTCGCAAAAGTGGGAGGCGTTCAACCAGCGCCGCCGCAAAAAGACGTAGATTCTAAGACAAATCATAAAAAGATTTTCAAGAAGGCGGGTAAGTTCTGTTTGCAGACACCGCGTCCATTTAGTCCAGATGGTCTATAACGGGTACATGCCCGTCTAGCAGGGAGATAAGCAAAAATGGCAAGTATCAAAATACCAACCCCGCTGCGCCAGTACACCGGCGGCGAGTCAAAAATTGAAGTTGAGGGGGCGACTGTAGGCGCCGCGCTGGATAGCCTCGTCAGCAAGTACCCGGATCTGAAGCAGCACATTTACGAGGACGAGAAGCTGCGTTCGTTCGTGAATGTGTTTTTGGGTGAAGAAGATGTGCGCTTTCTGGATGGTGTCGATACCGAAATCGACCCGGACGACAACCTGCGCATTATCCCCAGCATTGCGGGTGGCCGCTGCTGATGCCTGACGCGCAGCACATCATTGCCTGGATTATGCATAAACCGGGCAGCCCAGCACGCAGGCGAGGGCACACCCGAACACGATAGACGACAATCAACAGGAAACACACATGGAACCGTTAGTAAAAGAACGCGCAGAACTCAGCAAAGAGGAAATTGAGCGCTTTAGCCGTCACCTCATCCTGCCAAGCGTGGGCCGTGAGGGGCAGGAACGCCTCAAGGCGTCCTCTGTGCTGATTATCGGCACCGGCGGACTGGGCAGCCCGCTGGCCCTGTATCTGGCTGCTGCTGGCGTGGGGCGCATCGGCCTTGTAGACTATGACGTGGTAGATGAAAGCAACCTCCAG
>JBCCQC010000864.1:0-1761 GCA_039024535.1 Chloroflexota bacterium | reverse complement strand
GGTGTGCCCGGTGTTTGAACCGAGCTACCCGCAGTGTGAAATCGTCTTTGGTAGCAGCGGGCTTTCTGTCGTGAACTCCTTTTATGAAACCTTCATCGGCGAAGGGGTTTTTGAGATTGATGGGTTCACTGTAGACACACAGAGTGAAACCGAGTTCCTGATTGTTGGTGAATCCAATCGCGGGCCACTTACCTCAGAGATTGTTGCCGATCGCGTTGTCCGTCTGGGCCAGGATCGTGAGAACGAGATACTCTTTAGAAATCATCAGGCATCATATTGTAACGCTGGCAGAATCTACGAGCATCAGGTGGTATACACAAACAATGGCCTGAATATTCAGGATCTGGAATACTGGGTTGAGGACGAGAAATTCAATTTCAAACTTTTCCAGGGCGGTTCGCTGACAGCGCAGGTCGTCTGTCAACAATAGAACAGTAGGAAACAGGGGGCGTGCTCTCTACATCTCGCTACACAGCGGCTTTTTCTACTGCGATGCGCGACCGATTAATCAAAAACACGCCGAAAACGATCAGCGTCATACTGGCTACCATCCCCGGCGTAATCGCCTCACCGAGGAACACCACGCCCGTCAGGATCGCCACTACCGGCACCAGATAAATCGTGATCGCAAGGCTGGTGGTGCCGAATACCTGCGTAACGTAGAAAAACAGCAATTGTGCAATCACCGTGCTAACGACCGCACTGAACAACAGGGCACCCCATCCCACCACAGTCACCGCGCCATAGTCCGTGGTGTGCAACGCAGCAGCAAACGGCAGCGTGAACAGCATCGCCACCGCCAGCCGGATACTCGTCACCTCGAACGGGTCATAATCCTGCATCCGGCGGCGTACATACACCGCCACCAATGAATCCAGCATCAGCGCACCAACAACCATCATGTAGCCCAGCGGATTGGCCTCTGTCAGATCAGGAAGACCGCTCTCACCCAGAATCACAATCAGGGCCGCACCACACAGCGCAATCAGTACCCCGGCCACTGCCTGCCGCGTGAGTTTTGCATCCGGCAGTAAAAAGTGCGCCACCGTCACGATGAAAGCCGGGCCGGTCGTCACCAGCAGGGAAGTTAGCCCCGCCGATTGAAAGTTTAACGATCCCATCAGTGCCAGCAGTGGGAACGCCGTGCCAAAAATGCCCACGACTGCTGCATCACGCCACAGCAGTGGGTTCCGTGACCACTGGCGGTGGGGAGAGAGCGCAATGAAAATGGCAAAAATCACCGTAGAGATGGCAAACCGCAGGAAGGTGTATTCCAGTGTGGCAATTTCCGCAATCCCGGCGCGGCTAACGACGAGGTTAAGCCCCCATGACAGGCCAAGCGTGACGATGTAGGGGGCAGCATGGTTGGGCATGTATTTCTCTCTGGCTCCAGACGAACTGGCAGCTAGCATAGTGCGCTGTGCCCCCGCTGACCAGTACCATATGCAACCACCCGAACCCATTGCAGGCCATGCCGCGTTGATGCCGAAACACAGAGGTTATTCGTTTTGCTTCTGTCTTGGCTTGCGCCGCAGTTCCCACCGCATAATACCCCACATCAGCATTCCCGGTACTATTACCGTCAGCGCGTTAAACGCCACATAGCGTGGCAATGTGCTGTGTATGATAAACCTTTATTTGTTTTGTTGACAAATGGGTGCATTTGATGTTATCCATATCATAGTTCGATGCGGATGATATGCGGTTACATCCTGAATCGTGTGGGATGTGTAAAATCATCAGCGGCTTGACAAATACGAT
>JBCCQC010000863.1:0-1795 GCA_039024535.1 Chloroflexota bacterium | reverse complement strand
GACGTGCGCAGCGCCCGCCCCACCTGAGACTCGCTGATCTGAATAAACACATCATCGGCCCTGTCACCGCTGCGGTTAACCAGCGGCAGCAGCGAATCCCCGTGCATTTGCGCCGGTTTCTCCACCCCGGCAAGTTCCATCAACGTTGGTGGGATGTCCACCAGGCTCACGGGCTGCCGCACCTCCCCGCCGCCATCAAAGCCGGGGCCAACTACCGCCATCGGCACATGCACAGAGCTTTCGTGGCAGGAGCGTTTGTATTCTACGTTGCGCGTCTTGAAGTGGTTGCCGTGGTCAGACGTAAACAGCACCACGGTATTTTCCAGAATATCCATGCTCTTGAGGGCATCCAGCAGGCGTCCCAGCGCCTCATCCAGCCGTTTCACCATGCCGTAATATCCGGGCAGGTGCATCTGCGCTGACCCACCCAGTGCCGTCAGATCCGGGGGTGTCCACATGGCGCGGTAGTTGTCCTCGTAGCCATCCGGGGCCGGGTAAGCATCTGTGTGGTTCTGGTGATGCGGTTCCAGATAGGACAGAAACAGGAAAAACGGATTGTCTTTCACGCTGTCAATATAGCGAATCGCGGCGTCCGTCTGGGCATCCACACGATAACCGGGCAAACGATGCTCATTGTTATCGTTGTCGTACAGGCGCGTGTCATACGCATCAGAGACGAACTCCAGCAGGTTTGCCGCCAGCCAGTATTTATAGCCGCCGCGTTCTTCCTCGCGTACCGGGCCATGACTGTCGCCGCTGCCAAGGTGCCATTTGCCAATATAGCCGGTTTCATAGCCAGCATCATTAAAATAGTGCGCCAGTGTGCGATGCGATGTATCCAGTGGAATAAGGTTGCGATAGCAGCCGTTCTCAGTAGCATACATCCCCGTTTGCATGATGGAACGGCACGGGCCACACACGGGTTGTGGCGTAATGGTTGTGGCAAAGTGGGTGCCCTGCTTCGCCATGCGGTCAAAGTTCGGGGTGAGGTTGAGCGGATTCCCGTGTACGCCTGTGGTGTCCCACCGCTGCTGGTCGGTAAAGAAAACAATCACGTTGGGTTTCGCCATGAGGGTATCCTTTCGATAACGCACTCTTAAAATAATTTTTTGTTTAATCGCCCGTGTTGTAGATGGGGTCGGGTGTGCTGAACCGTTGTTTCAACTCCGTGTAAACTGCATCGTCCAGCGGCGGCAAATTCAGAACCGACAGATTGCTGCGCAGTTGCCGCGCATTCTTCGCACCGGGAATAATCGTATCCACGCCGGGGGTATCCAGCGCAAAGCGCAGCGCCACCTGACTCAGCGTTTCATACGGAGACTTTACCGCAAGCTGCTCTACGTCTGCCACATGTGCCAGAATCGTTTCCAGTCGGTTTTTGCTCCAGCGCTTACGGTGGTCATCGCCGCTGAACTCATGCCCCGGTTTATACTTCCCTGTCAAAAAGCCACTTTCCAGCGATGTCCGTACCACAATGCCCACGTCGTGCTCGTGCGCTTCTGCGAACATTTCAGCATTCTGCTGCCGGAAAATGCTGTAGATGACCTGCAACGCATTCACGCGCCCACTGTGGATGTACTGGCGGCACAGGTCAACTGTGTGCTGTGTAACGTCCGGCCCTTTAACGGATGCACCAATCAGCTTGATCTTCCCGGCATTTTTCAGTTCGCTGAACACATCCAGAATGCGGTTCATGTCATCGGGGGAGTCTGGCGGGGCATGGAGATAGTACAGGTCGATATAGTCGCGTTTAAGCAGGCGCAGTGAGGTTTCCAGTTCTTCGCGGATGCCTTCG
>JBCCQC010000862.1:0-1795 GCA_039024535.1 Chloroflexota bacterium | reverse complement strand
CCGATTTCAACATAAGTGACCGACGTATTGTAATGATAGATGAAGCTATCGCGGTGGGGACGGTCAAGCGGGCCATCGCGCAGCAGCGTTTGCAAAAGCTGGTTCAAAAAGTCGGCATGGCTCACCATCGCAATACGCTTGCCCTTCCAGTCTCCGGCAGCTTTCTCCTTCAGGAAGTTCGCCACACGCATCCCGCGCTCTATGAAGTGCGTTTCTGGCTCCATCACATTCATTGTCCACCAGCCCTCATCAGTTACGGCCTCCGGGATTACAATATTCGGCACAATAGCACGCATAGCGTCCCTATTGAGTCCCCCGAATGTGAGTACATGTTCGGTATCGGCCACCACATCACGCCGGAAGATGCCGCCATACTCGTAAATGTCCATGTTCAGCTTCAGCGGCAGGTCAAGCGCATCGGCCAGCGGCTTTGCCGTCTCAATCGCCCGCTTGAACGGGCTGGCATACAGTTCATCTATTTTATACACCGGCGCATAGGGGATTTTTTCCAGCAGCGCCTGCCGTTCCTCATCTTCGATGTCGGTGCGCATTTTTGTGCCCAGGTGCGCGGCCTGCTGGTGTCCCATGTGTGTGAGTGGGGCGTCTTCCACGTGTTTAAAGCTGGGGGTTCCAGCGCCTGCATTGTTCACAGACTGTGCATGGCGGATCAGGTACAGATACACTTAATCAACATCTCCATAGGTGTTGTTGGATAAATACCACATGGGCACCACATCAAAGCCAATGCCCGTCCGGTAGCCTTCTTCATAGCGATAGTGCGCCGCCGCTGCAATCATCGCGCCGTTATCCGTACACAGGTTCAGCGGTGGGTAACGTACAGGCAGATCGGTTTTATCGCGCATTTGCTTGCGCAGGTAGGTATTCGCGCTCACGCCGCCTGCCAGCAGAATCTCACTCACGTTGTGTGCTTTTGCAGCACGCGCGGCCTTCGTCACAATCGTTTCTACCAGCGCAGCCTGGAAGCTCGCGGCCACATCCGCCACAGATACATCAGAACGTAGTTGAGCGCGTTTTTCTGCGCCTTTCTCGCGGTTACTGCGGCTGTTCGGCTGCACACTCACCTCTCGCATAACAGCGGTTTTCAACCCGCTAAAGCTGAAGTCGTAGGTGTCGTCTTTGAGCATGGCACGTGGAAAGCTGTACGCGGCGGCATTCCCATTCTGTGAGGCCCGCTCAATGTTCGGGCCGCCGGGGTAAGGTAAGCCCAGTAAGCGGCCCACCTTGTCAAAGGCCTCACCAGCCGCATCATCCAGCGTCGCGCCCAGCCGCTCATACGCACCGTGGTCGGTCATCAGCAGCATTTCACTGTGACCGCCACTCACAATCAGCACCAGCACGGGAAATTCGGGTTCGCGGTAGGGCTGCGTAAGCCACAACGAGTAAATATGCCCCTCCAGATGGTTAATGCCCAGCAGCGGTTTGCCCGTTGCCAGCGCCAGCCCCTTGGCATAGTTAATGCCCACCATCAGCGAACCCACCAGCCCCGGCCCCCGCGTCACGGCGATGGCGTCCAGTCGGTCGTGGGTAATCCCGGCGTCCTGTACAGCCTGTTCGACCACCGCGCCGATGCTCTCTGCATGGGCACGGCTGGCAAGCTCCGGGAACACGCCGCCATATTCGGCATGCAGGTCAATCTGGCTGGCGACCACGTTCGAGGCAATGGTGCGCCCATCATTGACGACGGCTGCCGCTGTTTCATCACAACTCGTTTCAATGCCGAGGATCGTTGTCATATCTGCTTACATCTCAGGTTGCTACAACAGTCACGGAGTAT
>JBCCQC010000861.1:0-1807 GCA_039024535.1 Chloroflexota bacterium | reverse complement strand
GTTCGTGATGCCCTACGAAGACGGCTATGAACCTGTAATTGAGGTATTCCGGCGTATTGTAAGCTCCGGGCAGGGGTCACCGCTCATTGTGTTTAAAACGTTTGGCGATGTTGAATCCCCCGGCATGATGTCCTTCCCGCGCAAAGGCATCACACTCGCAATTGATTTCCCGTTCCGTGGGCGCGAGACTTTACGGCTGCTGGACGATCTCGATAGCATCGTGATGAGCAACGGCGGCAGGCTCTACCCGGCAAAAGACGCTCGCATGTCTGCGGAAACATTCCGCAAAAGCTACCCGAACTGGGAAGCGTTCGCTGAATATATTGACCCGGCGTTTTCATCGTCGTTCTGGCGGCGCGTGACTGGCTCTGCGTAACCGGCAGCATCGGTTCTGATGGAAACCCTGTACCGAAACCAACACGCATTGTATCGTTTTTCTGTCCGCGCTTACCGGCGACGTTGAATTTACCGTCAGCATCTCTACAGAAGGGCACACGAAACCTATGCTCAAAATCATGATTGTGGGCGCAACATCGGCCATTGCCCATGAAACTGCCCGGAACTTCGCAGCAGATGGCGCGTCGTTCTATCTGGTCGCCCGCAGCCAGCCCAAACTGGACAGCATCGCCGCCGATTTACAGGCCTACGGCGCACAGCAGGTTCACTGCACCGTGCTGGATATGAACAACCTCGAAGCCCACCCACAGCTACTGGCAAACGCCAGCGACGCACTGAACGGCCTCGACGTGTTGTTCATGGCGCATGGCACACTGGGCGACCAGCATACATCGCAGGCCAGTTTCGATGTGACCATGCAGGAATTCAACACCAACTTCCTCAGCGCGGCCTCCCTGTTGACGGATGCCGCCAACTACTTCGAAAAACAGCGGCGTGGCGTCATCGCCGTCATCTCGTCTGTGTCGGGTGATCGTGGACGTGCCAGCAATTATGTGTATGGCACAGCGATGGCCGCTAAAACCACGTTTCTATCTGGCCTGCGCAATCGGCTGGCAAAAAGCGGTGTACAGGTCGTCACCATCAAACCCGGCTTCGTAGACACCCCCATGACCGCCGACTTCCCCAAAAACGCACTGTTTGCCTCCCCCGCGCAGGTGGGCAAAGACATCTACACCGGCATGAAAAACGGCCACGGCGTCATCTACACCCCGTTTTACTGGCGCTACATCATGTGGATCATCCGCGCCGTGCCGGAACCCATATTCAAGCGCCTGAGCCTGTAAACCATGTCCCCTGCTGGCCTTAGCGTCGAACGAGTTGCGCCGGTTTTCTTCCTGCTGCTGGTAGATGTCCTCGGCCTGACGGTGATTCTGCCGCTGCTGCACCTGTACGCGGCAAAGTTCGGGGCCACCCCACTGCAAATTGGTATGGTCGTCGCCGCATTTCCCATTGCGCAGCTTGTCGGCGTCCCGATGATGGGCGCACTGTCCGACCGGTTCGGGCGCAAACCCCTGCTGCTCATCAGCCAGGTCACGACGTGTGCCAGCTTTGTTCTGCTTGGCCTTGCAAACACGCTGTGGCTGGTCATCCTGTCCCGCATGATAGACGGGCTTTTCGGTGCCAACATCGCCACAGCACAGGCAGCCCTCACCGATATTTCCAGCGAGGAAGACCGCGCCCGTGCCCTCGGCCTTACGGGAGCCGCATTTGGTATAGGCTTTGTACTGGGGCCGCTCATCAGTGCTATCTCACTCAGCTTTACTGACCGGCTTTCGATTCCGGCGTTCATCGCGGCAGGCTATTCGTTGTTGTCCATTATCCTCACGGCCACCCTGTTCAAAGAGACCCT
>JBCCQC010000860.1:0-1809 GCA_039024535.1 Chloroflexota bacterium | reverse complement strand
CGCTGCGCCACCAGCAAACACTGGATACTGACATTGTGCGTCAGGTGGTCACGTTTGCCGAAGATCGCGGATTTGCCGTCGCGCTGTATGCACAGGGGCGCATCATTGCCCGCAGCAAAACCCCTTACATCAACGAACTGCACGACAAATGGGGCGACACACAGCCGGAGTACGTCGGGCCGCTGCAAAATATCCTCAGCAGCACACAGGTCAACAAACTCGTTGCCATGAGTGCTTATGATGACCGCAAAACAAAAGCCCTGCGCTGGCAGCTTAACGCACAGATCAATGGCAAGGCACGCCTGATGAATGGGGGGGTGGGCCACCAGGTTGAAGTGTTGCCGCCGGGGGCGTCCAAGGGGACGGCGCTGAAGTCGCTGCTGCGCGAGATGAAGATTGATCCGAAAAACGTGATGGCAATCGGCGATGCTGAAAACGATGTGGAAATGGTGCGGCTGGCAGGTGTGGGGGTCGCTGTAGGTAATGCACAACAGATGCTCAAAGATGCCGCTGACGTTATCACCGTCACTAACGATGAAGATGGCGTGGCGCAGATTATCGAAAAGTACGTTACGCAAACGGTGATGGAAGCTGCTGCGCCAGTAGACAGCGCCGTACCCCCGCAGGCGGAGGCTGTGGCCCCTGAAGCACCGGAAAAAGCCGAACCAGCCGCACCGAAGCCGGAAAATATTACGCCAGAAAGCAGTGAGGAGTAGCCACCCATGAAAAACATTCTCGTAACCGGCGGGGCCGGGTTCATCGGCAGTGAGTTTGTGCGGCACATGGTACAAACCCACCCGGAGTTTAACATCATCGCCTATGACAAGCTGACCTATGCGGGTAACCCGGCCAACCTCACACCCGTGGCCGCCTTCCCGAATTACCGGTTTGTGCGCGGCGACATTGCCGACCGCGAAATGGTGCGCTCTACGCTGGACGAACTGGACATTGATACGGTCGTCAACTTCGCGGCAGAAACCCACGTCGACCGCAGCATCCTCGACCCCGATGCATTCGTGATTACGAACACCGTCGGCGTCAATATTCTGCTGGATGCGGCGCGACAGCATAACGTGCAGCGCTTTCTGCATGTCTCGACAGATGAGGTGTACGGCGATATTGAAGGCGATCACTTCTCTGTAGAAACGGACAGATTCGAGCCGAACAGCCCCTATGCCGCCAGCAAAGCCGGTGGCGAACTCATGGTGCGCTCCTATTTTGTGACGCACGGCCTCAACACCGTCATCACACGCGGCAGCAACACCTACGGCCCCCACCAGTACCCGGAAAAACTGATGCCGTTCTTCATCACAGAGGCTCTTGATGACCGTCCGCTGCCGCTCTACGGCGACGGAATGCAACAGCGCGACTGGCTCCACGTCCATGACCACTGCACCGGCATCGAAACGGCATTGCTCCACGGTGAGGCGGGTGAGGCCTATAACGTGGCTGGCGAAACCATCAAGGCCAACATCGAAGTCACAAAAACGCTGCTCTCCCTGCTGGATAAGCCCGAAACACTTATCAAGCACGTGCCTGACCGTGAGGGCCACGACCGCCGCTATGCCATGAACTGCGACAAACTGCGGGCGCTCGGCTGCCCCATCCTGCGTGCCGGCGTAGCTACGCCGGCAGCGCAGCCTCGTCGTTACGAGTACGTGACCCCAACGGCCAAGGTTGAAGCTGAACCCCAGCAGCCGCCGGAGCCAAAAGCCGATCTGCCCACCTCGCGGGTGGTGCGTCAGACCGTGTCGAGCGAGTACCTGCTCGCCCCGGAAGACCCCATCGAGCGGTTCCCGGTGCCGATCG
>JBCCQC010000859.1:0-1825 GCA_039024535.1 Chloroflexota bacterium | reverse complement strand
TGATGGGACGATAGACTTTATCCACCCGGATTTTCCGCGTGGGACGAGTGAGGTACCCGTTACGCAGGGGCAGGTGATCGGGTGGCAGGGGGAGTATGGTGGTAATCTGTCGATTGGTTTGCACCTGCACTTCAGCATTGTCAAAAGCGCTGCTGATGGCAGTTTTGAGAACGAAAGTATACTGGTCAACACGCTGGATCCGTCGCCGTATCTGGGAATTGACCTGAACGCGCTCAATTCGCCGCGCCGCCCCGTGACGTGTGATTAGACCAGGCCATTTTTTGCGGCAATGGCAATCGCCTCGTTGCGGGTGGCGACGCCGAGTTTTTCCAGCATGTTGCTGACGTGAAATTTGACGGTGGACATGCTGATGGTGAGTTTTTCGGCAATCTGGCCGTAGCTCATGCCTGCCGCGATGAGCTTGAGAATTTCGTGTTCGCGGGGGCTGAGGTTGAAGTCGTTCGCTGTGGGGGTATCTGGCGCGGGTTGCAGTATGCTCTGCATCAGGTTGGAGGATATGACGGTGTTACCTTCATTAACCGTGCGAATGACGCTCTCCAGTTCGTCCACAGAGGTATCTTTGAGTACATAACCCAGTGCGCCACTGCGCAGCATAGACTGCACGCTGCTGTCATCCTGAAAGCTGGATAGTGCCAGTATTTTGATGTTCGGGTTCTGCTGCAATATCTGGCGTGTGGCCTCAATGCCGTCCATTCCCGGCATCATCACATCCATCAGTACCACGTGGGGCTTCAGTTCTGCGCACAGGGCCACGGCTTCGTTGCCGTTGCTGCCCTGGCCCACCAGTTCGAAGTCATCCACGAAACCAATCATTTCTGAGAGGGCCTGATGCACAATGCGGTGATCGTCCACAATTAAAATTCGAATCGGTTCAAGATTCGGCATGGCAATTTTTCCTGAGTCTAATTTGTGTTCCGTTATCGGGTGCGGATTGTATGGCGAAACTTGCGCCGATGGCTGTTGCGCGTTCCTGCATACCGCGCACCCCGAACTGTACATCGCCAATCGTGTTTGTGTCGAAGCCGGTGCCATTATCTGTGACGTGCAGTGTAAGCTGGTCAGCAGTGATTGCTAAACGCACTGTGACCAGGGTAGCCCCGGCATGTTTGTCGATATTGTGTAGCGCCTCCTGCGTAATGCGGTAAACGGCAATCTGGTCGTCGCGGTTGAGGGTGGTGCGTTGATCTGCACGAAAATCCACGTTGATACCCGTGTGGCTGCTGAAGGCGTCGCACTGCTGTTTTAATAATACGGAAAGCTCGGTGTTGGTGAGTGCTTCCGGGTGCAGTTCGATTAGAATCATGCGCATCTGTGCCACGGCCCCGCGTATCAGGCGGCTGATGTCCGCAGCGTAACGTTCGACTACTTCCGGCTTGCGCACAACGGCGCGTGGCAGCAGGTCAGCGTAGGTGCTTGCAGCGAAAAGATTCTGGTTCACAGAGTCGTGAAGTTCCTGGGCCATGCGCTGGCGTTCTTTTAAGATGGCGGCGGTCTGGGCCTGTTCGTACAGGCGGGCGTTGTTGATGGCGCTGCCAGCCTGATTTGCAAACGTGACAAGCTGCTGGGCATGAAGCTGGGTGAAATACTCGTTGATGGTTTTGAATACGCCCAGAAAACCAATCACTTTATCTTCCACGACGATGGGTGTGCCCAGAAATGACCCGGACTGTGAAAGCTGCGGTGAGGTCATCCATACGGGTGGGTGGGTAATGCGTGGCACAATCAGGCTATCCTGCGAGGTGTACATGCCTGCGAGATAGTCGCTGTCGTGGATATTGAAGGCGCGGTTTTCAAGGTGGCTCAT
>JBCCQC010000858.1:0-1826 GCA_039024535.1 Chloroflexota bacterium | reverse complement strand
TTTAGTAGCGCACCGGGTCAGCTGTGTGCCTGCACCTGCCCGATAACCGCCCACCCCTTTTCCGCGACCACTTCCGCCAGCCCTTCATCCGGGTAAGTCGCCGTCGCATGGTCAGCATAACTCAGTAGCGCCACATCAGAATAGCTATCGGCGTAGGCAAATGTTTCCATCGCCGTGTGATCCATGCCCTGCGCTGCCAGGTAGCGAAATGCAAACTCCGGCTTCAGTTTTCCAGCACAAACATTCCCCACAATTTTCCCGGCGCAGATGCCATTCGCATTAAAGCCCAATTCTGTGCCTACCCCGGCGTCCGCACCCACAGCGAGCGCAAACTGATGTGCAAACGGCGTAAACATCCCGGAGACGAACAGCACGTAATCGCCATTCGCCTTATGCTCCCGGACTTTCGCCACCACTTCATCATGGTACATGTCCTTGCAGAACTCAGCAGCAATCCAGCGGAACATAGCATCCGCTTCGTCACGGGACATACCGCCGCATAGCTCCGCCATCTGCCGCACCCAGATCTGCCGGAAACGGGTATCCGTAATGATACCCGCGTTTTTCGCCCAGTACGGCGGCACAATAGCCGGGTAGCGGCTATAGATTCTGAGTTTGCTCATCCCGTCATACTTGAGAATGCCACGCCACGGATTACCAGAAACTATCGTTCCGGCGATGTCGAACAGGGCCAGCCGCATCTAACTGTCTCCTGTGTCAGCTTCGTCTACGGGGGGTGGTGTTTCGCCGCAGGCCACCTCGCTAACGCCCGCCAGCGACCAGCTATCATCCACGCGGCTGTAGGTGCTGCAATACGCCAGGGCCTCATTTGCGCCCTCCCACAGCAGGTAGCGCACGTTCGTTTGCACCTGCAATTCCTCGTCGGTGCGCTCTGCCACAGTGGGCAGGCTGAACGCCACGCCGCGCTGGTCTTTTTCCATCACCATCCACACGCGCAGGTTTTCCGGCACATCACCGGGCAGGTTGACCTCCACGTTACCGCGCATTGCCAGCACCACCAGCAAAAACGGCACCAGTAGAATTATCACCCACGCAATAATCCCCACCCAGAACCAGAATCTGCGGATCATCACCTCACGGCGCGTCCACACCCGTTCCGGCTGTGCATCCTCCGGCATATCAACAGCGCCGGTAAGCTGCGGTTGTTCAGTCATTTTCCCTACTCCACATTATTCGTCATCGGCAAATCGTATCAGGAGGTTGTCATCATCATCGTAGCTCAGGTGCGCGGAAAACGGCGGCGTGGTGTCGTCGGCGGCCAGCACACGTGGCAATATCGTTGGCAGGTCTTCCACCAGATCAAGCGTGTGCGCATCGTCACGGTTTACCCAGTGCAGCGTGCCTTCATCCGTGATGACAGTAATCTCACGGCTTTTGCTGGCTGCGGTGTAGATGTACAGCACAATACCCCTTTCCTCACCTGTGTCGATATTATACACACCGCGCAGGCGCAGGTCAGTGACAGCGAGGCCCGTTTCTTCCATGATTTCGCGGCGGGCACAGGTTTCCGGGTCTTCGCCGCGTTCCACGTGGCCGCCCACGCCGTTATAGCGGTTCGGGAATACACGGCGATGCGCGGCCCGCTTCATCAACAACACATCGTCGCCATTCAACACAAAGCAGAGTGTACGCGGGATCACCAGCCAGCGCCCCTGTGTGGCATCTGCGCCCTGTTCTTTTGCACCCAAATCATGATCCTCTCTGTACGGTCGCTATCTCACTGCTACAATAGGCGAACTATACCGGATTCTCACATGCAATCAACGCCTGAGACGATATGACGAACGCACCCACCCCGAATTTGC
>JBCCQC010000857.1:0-1827 GCA_039024535.1 Chloroflexota bacterium | reverse complement strand
CGCCAGATCGCAGCAGTGTGCTGGTTACGCGGCAGCTACCGCCTATTGACCAGCCGCCCACTGTGCCGGAGGTGCCGACCAATAAACCGAAACGCGCCACTGTGCCATCACCGCTGGCCCGTGATGATGAAGGCTACCTGTTATTGCTCCCCGGTGAGAAGGGGTGGGCTGATTTGCCACAGGAACGCATTATTGAGAAACGCCTTGAGGCACGCCGGGGACGGATGATCGGGTTGATTTCTCATATGGTGCCTTACATGGCCCTGAGCATTATGTGGATTGCGACGGGTGTGCTGATCCCGGTATTTGCATGGGGGGCGGGGTTTGCAGCCCACGCGATGAGCACATGGCGCACTGGCAAACGAAGCACAGAGCGGCTTTACCGCGACTTTGACAGGTATATGGCCGGTGATTATGGTGCAGACTGGGGCGATACGGTCAGCCGGAAAACGATACAGAAAAAGTGGCGCAAACAACTCAAGCAGTTTGAGGCGCGGACTGGCGTGTACGTCCATGCGTCTGTGTTTGCGATGATTAACATTATGCTGTGGGTGATCTGGGCTGATGATTTCGGGTTCCCGTGGCCTATTTTTCCGTCGATGGGATGGGGGATCGGGCTGGCTGCACATGCTGCCTCTGTTCTCCTGGGCAAAGGGACATCGAAGCTGAATCGTGCGAGTGTTGAAGCGGAACTCGATATGATGCGTGGGCTGGGCAGCAGCGCACAGCTCAAGCGTAAAAACGTGGAGATGGAACCTGTGCCAGAGCGCGAACCCGGTGCCATCCGGCTGACGGATGATGGCGAACTGACCAACAGTATGGTTGAGGAGTTCGAGGATGAGCGACGCCGCGCCCGTCGTTAACGGCCTGTGTTTCCCGTTGACAGGATCGCCATGTATTCACATAATACCTGTGAATACATAATACGGGGAAAACGATGTCAAAGTATCTGGATGCGCTGCACGCACGTCGCAAAGTGAAGGTTGTTATCAAGCGCAAGGGTAAGCCCACGCCGCTTATTGCTACGTGTGCTCCGCTGGATCATGATGTGCGTGAGGATGTGCTGATGTTCCACTTCTACAAGTTCGCGTGGAAGCACCATAAAGCCCACATTATGAGCATTGAAGCTGGGAACCTGACGACGCTGGAACTGCTGGACGAAGTATTTGAACCGGCAGACTTTATCGATTGGAATGTGAAACAGAAACCGTGGGTCGTTGCCCGTGATTGGGGAGCGTATTCATAAAGTGATGGCGGCTACAGCGGCGCGAGTGTGTAGCCGCTAGTGGCAGAGAACGCTAACGCGAGTCCCATACGTCGTGGCCGGTCATCAGCCGCTCTACCTGCATACGGAATTTGCGGCGCGTTAGTGGCTTGGCGATGAATCCATCGAACCCGGCGGCTTTACACTTCGGGATGCCGGCGTGAGGGTCTGTTGCAGAGCAGGCTACGATGAGCGTGCCTTTAAGCTGGGGCCACTCGCGCAGTTTTTTGATGACTTCGTAGCCGCTGGTGCCGGGCAGGTTCAGGTCACAGAAGATAATGTCCGGGCGAATTTTCAGGGACATTGTCAGTACGTTCTTGCCGGTGTGGTCAACGAGGGCATCCATACCAAGCCGTGTCATAATCACACCGATCATGGCGGCGCTGGCGGTGTTGTCTTCTACGGCAATAGCTTTGATTTGTGTGAAATCTACAGATGGGCCGGGCGATGTGGCAACCATGGGGGCATTATCCTCAATAATTTGACGAGCGTAATGTACCATTGGTAGATTATAGATGTGTTAAGCTAGTGCTCCACCACAGTGAAAGCTGAAGGAATCAGGT
>JBCCQC010000856.1:0-1837 GCA_039024535.1 Chloroflexota bacterium | reverse complement strand
GGCCGCAGCGGTATCTACGAGGCGGTGGGCGCAGCCGTGGTACGCATCCGCAACGACAACTTTTACGTTGACGGTGTGTATGCGCGGGTACGCAGCCATTTCATTCTTACGCTGGGCCTGATGGCCGGGGTGAGTGTGGTAATTGCTACGGGCACCCCTCCAAACGCGCTGTACAACAGTGATATGCTGTCAGAGCAGTTGCTGCTGGCGGCCTACCAGTTGGTGCCGATGCTGTCAGTGACGATCATCGGCACGGCGCTGGTGCATCTGGACTTCCGGCAGTTGCTCACGCTGGGCGTAACGGCGGGGATCTTCGGGACGGTGCGCTTTCACGATCTGTTCGGGGCGCAGGCGGCGGCAGGTGTGACGTTTTCTGTGGTGCTGATGTCGGGGTCACTGACGATTGCCGTGGTAACGATTGCGCTCACGCAGCTTGCCGGTGTACCGAACCCGCTAGCGACGGGTGCAGGGTATACACTGGCGTTGCTGCTGCGCGAGAGTATGATCGTGTGGATGTGGCGGCAGATCAAGCGAGAAGAATTTCGCTAATCGGCATCATCAATATATCCACTTCTGGCAGCACATCTGTTAAACTGGTGCAAACGGGTACAATACCCCCGGCGTATGTCACATCGGCATCACACAGGCACATTGCAGCGCGGCGGACAGAGCAGGCTCTGCCCCTACAGTCGGCAATTCAGAAGGCCCTGTAGGGACGCCATAAATGGCGTCCGCGCCGGCAACATGTGCCAGAATATGCCAGCCGCCTGAATGGAACACCTTTGAGGAGACTCCACCGTGAGTAACACAATCGACCCCAACGCCATCCCTGTTGTGAGCGAGAACAGCGAAAACTGGAAACCCGACCCGAAGCATCCGCGCCGCCGCCCGCCGTGGATGAAGGTGCGTGCGCCACAGGGTGAAACGTACCAGAACGTGCGTGACCTGATGCGTACCAAAGGGCTGCACACCGTCTGCGAAGAAGCCAACTGCCCCAACATCGGCGAGTGCTGGAACCGGGGCACCGCGACGTTTTTGATGATGGGCGACACCTGTACACGCTCCTGCGGCTTCTGCGATATTAAAACCGGGCGTCCTTCTCCGCTGGACTGGGCCGAACCGAACCGTGTCGCGCAGTCCGTGCGGGCGATGGGCCTGCGCCATGTGGTGATTACATCTGTGAACCGCGACGAACGCCCGGACGGTGGTGCCCCGATTTTTGCGATGGTCATCAAGCGCATTCGCAAGTTGCAGCCCGGTTGCAGCATCGAAGTGCTCATCCCGGACTTCAAAGGCAACCCGGACGCACTCAAAATTGTGATGGATGCACAACCGGAAATCCTGAACCACAACGTAGAAACCGTCCCGCGCCTGTTCCGTAAGGTGCAGCCGCAGGATGAATACGAATGGGCACTCACCACACTGCGCAACGCCAAACAGATGGATCCGCTGGTGCTGACCAAAAGCGGTATTATGGTCGGCCTGGGTGAAACGTTTGATGAAGTGGTCGAAGTGATGCAGGATCTGGCCGATGCAGGCGTGGACATCGTGACCATCGGGCAGTACCTCTCGCCGGGTAAGGACTACCTGCCCATCGAGCGGTATTACACGCCGGAGGAGTTCGACAAACTGACCGAACTCGGCTATGAGATGGGTTTCCGCTGGGTAGAATGCGGCCCGCTGGTACGCAGCAGCTACCGCTCCGATGAGCAGGTGCGCAAACTATCCGAACTGAACTACATCAACATGCGCTCTGCGGTGGATGACACCACCAACCGCCAGTCTGCCGTTAAGCTGGCCCCCACAGCCGACGACCCGGTTGTACGATAGAAACGGG
>JBCCQC010000855.1:0-1848 GCA_039024535.1 Chloroflexota bacterium | reverse complement strand
TCCAGTTCGATGTATGGGTCGCTGTCGGTAAAGCTGCCACCTGCCTCCATCGTGTAAATCAACTCCGCATACACCAGTGCAGTGTTACCATCCTGCTCTACGGTGCGCACCTCGGCAAAATCCACCCGGTCTACAGTCGTCCACCAGCCCAGATACTCCTCTCTGTCGTAATCCGGCGCACAGCAGTTAAACTCCTGCTTGAATCCATCTGACAGTTGATCCCACGTCGAATCATAGTTCCCGGCGGTGATGTCGCGGTAGTAGTTCACCACAGATTGCGACGGTGATTCCAGAAATGTGCCACCGCCCGTATTGCCACCCACCCCACCGGATGAATCCGCAATCGGGTTGTTGTTTCCGGCGCTGAGTGGCAGCGGCGTGGGCGTGTTTGCCAGTTCCGTCAGCGGTGGGCGTGTGCGGATGAGCGGTTCTGTCGGCACATCTGTGATAGAGAGTGTCGGAACAGCGACGGCTTCTGTGGGGCGCTGTGGCGCACCCGGCCCCGCCGTAAAAAAGTAGATCAGTCCCCCGGCAATCAGCAGCGACCCGCCACCAATAACAGTAACCAGCAGCCCGACGATAAAATATGTGCGGTTTTTATTTTCCATGAACTCACCTTCCTGTGTGCGTGTGCCTATTGTTCCACATTATTGTGGAGCGTGCTTGCGATTGAACCGCGCTTCTGTCAGGATAGGCGGCTGTGATTGCATGCAACCAGAAAGAACAGCCCATGCCCTACCCCCACTGGACGAAAGGCGTTCACCATGACGGGAGCGCCGTTTTTGTCTCCAACCCGCTGCCCACACTGAACGAAACGGTTGAAATTAAGCTGCGCGTACCCGCAGATGCCCCGATTAACCATGTGTTTATCCGCACAGAGCCGGACGGCGAACAGGCGTTTACCCACATGCCGCAAACCAGCCATGATGACGTGTGCGCATGGTACACCGGGGCGCTGTACATGCGGAACCCGCGCATGGTGTACCGCTTCAAGATCATGACGGACGATGGCGCGTTTTTTTACACGGCGGCAGGCATCAGCCGTGCCGATGGCCCCGACTTTTACGACTTCAAGCTGCTGGCCGATTTCGAGTCCCCGTCGTGGCTGCCGGGAACCGTGTTTTACCAGATTTTCCCGGATCGTTTTCACAACGGTGATCCCTCGCTAACACCGCCACCCGGCCAGCAGTTCGATCATCCGCCGCAGGGCATGTTTGAGTCGCAGGTGCAGGACTGGAACGCAGACCCAATTGCGTTTGCCGAGGGCGGCACGGTTGATTTTTTCGGCGGGGACTTGCCGGGGATTGAGCAAAAGCTGGATTATCTGCTGGATCTGGGCGTGAACGCGCTGTACCTGAACCCGATTTTCACCAGCCCCACCAACCACAAATACAACATCAGCGACTTTTACACGGTTGATCCACACTTCGGCGGCAATGACGCGCTCATCAGCCTGAGCGAAAAACTACATGCAAATAGCATGCGTTACGTGCTGGACATCACACCGAACCACATCGGGCACACCTCGGCGTGGTTCACAGATGCACAGGCCAACCCGGACGCCAACACCACCGACTATTTCATCTTCTACGAGCATCCGCACAGCTACGAAGCATGGTTCGGAGTGCAGACGTTACCCAAACTGGACTACAGCAGCGAAAAATTGCTGGATGTGATGTACCGGAACAATGACGCGATCATGAAGCACTGGCTCAAGCCGCCTTACAACGCCGATGGCTGGCGGCTGGACGTGTGGAACATGGTGGGGCGGCGCGGCCCGGACGATTATCAGTATAGGGTAGGCCGCGAGACACGCAGCGCGGTGAAATCCACAAATGACGATGCCTA
>JBCCQC010000854.1:0-1852 GCA_039024535.1 Chloroflexota bacterium | reverse complement strand
GGGCATCGTTCTGGCTACCGGCTGTCGTCGGCAAACCCATATTTTCCAGCCACCACTGGTTCAGCGGCTTCATGTCCATCTGTTGCAGAGGGGTTACGCTTACCTGCCCCGCCAGCGCATCACAGAGGGCCTGCACCCGCGCCTTAAGCGCATTATTGAACATATCACCGATCATCATCATGCCACCAGCCATCCACTGGCCGCTGCCGCCCAGTTCCGGGTGGTTAAACTGCGCCATCCTGCCATTGCCGCGCTGCATGGCCTGCGCCACTTCCAGCACGGCACTTTCACTGAACCCGTGCTGCTCTGCGAGTTGTTTGATTGTCGTGGTATCCACGTAAGACTTCCTGAGAATTGCTACCAATAAAACATAACCGAAAATTTCGGGGAATGCGTTGTCTACTACTAACTACAAAATCATTGCAGGGGATGTGTTATGACAACAAGGCAGATAGTAACAGACGTTAGAACACTTTTCAAAAGTCTGTCCGCTAGCGCAGTGTGTGCAGCGTTTGCAGCGTCATAAAGTTACGCATGGTCAGGCCATACTGGTTTTGCTGCCCGTCCAGCCCGATGTAATAATCCCATCGCTCAGTCAGATGATAGCCATCGTCTTTCACGCCCTCATCAGGCAGGCCACGCACCGCCGCCCGCAAATCAATCAACGGGAGGCCGCGCTGCTGTGCAATGCTACGAATAGTCTGGTTAAACGCCTCAGATTTTTCCGGGTAATACCATGACGCCGTGGGGAACGTGGTCAGTACCGGCACAATACCACGCTGCCGCGTAAAATCAACAATCTGCGTCATCGCCTGCTCAAATTCGGGCTGTGCGTAAAGCTGCACATCCACCCCACCCAGCAGAATAATCGCCACATCCGGCTGATGCACGCGGTACTCACACGCCAGCGGCGACTCATCCGGCAGGCACTGCGCGTCTGTCGCCCAGATGGGATCCAGCACAGCCGGTGCATTAAACCCGGAGGCAGCAGCAAGGCTCCGCCGCGCAAACGAGCCACGATAGGCATTGATGGTGGATTGCAGGTCAGTGTACGGGCCGAGGTCGTACTCCCCTTCCTCGTCATAGCCCAGCATAAACGCCTGGTTCGCCGTAATGCTGTCTCCCACCTTGGAAAACCTCCGCGAGGCAACCGGCATCGACGGCGCAGCAGCCTGTATCACAGCGGGGGGTGGTGTGGTTGGCTGCGCTGTGGGCGGCGCTGGTGTCGGGCGCGTCCACGTCACAGGTAAATCGGGCATTGGTCGGTTCAGGGTAAGCAGTTCGCCGTAGGCCCAGCCCGTGCTTGCCCCGCCCACCGTCTCAACCTGATACCAGTTGCCATCCACCGACTGACCGATAATATCAACCGGCGTTTCGTACTCCAGCAGCGTCACCACGTTGTATTGCATACTCGGCCCGATGCGCAAATTTACCCCACGCTCCCCGGAAACAAATGCATTATTGACCGGGGTTGGCGTCAGCGTGGCAGTAGATGTAGCCGTCGCAGTTGCAGTGGGTGTCACCGTAAATGTTGATGTGGCTGTGGGTGTGCGCGTTGGCGACGCAGTAGAGGTCGGCGTCCACGTTGGCGGCAGCGTCTCCCGGATGACAACCTCTGTGGGCGCAAGTGTCGGGGCCTTTGTTATCGTCGGGATCACGGCGAGTGTGGGCAGCGCGGCCTCTGGCTGGCAGGCGGCCAGCGTCATCATAAACAAAATCCAGACCGATGTGAAAAGACATGTTTTCGATGACATTGTATTACCCGCCGCTACTCAGTGATGCAGATTCATGCTCCTTAAATTCGGGTGATGAGATCGTTTAGATAAATAATCGTTCCTGTGGTAGGGGTTTG
>JBCCQC010000853.1:0-1903 GCA_039024535.1 Chloroflexota bacterium | reverse complement strand
GCTTTTCTCGATTGAACTGCTGTGCAAGTTCGTCGTAGGTCTTCCCCCACACAGTTTCACCATGAACGAGCCAGTCACCCAGCAGCAGTTGAATTTTGCCCTCCAGCAGCATCAACACATCCCCTACCTGTTCCCAGTCGGATTCTGTGGGGTCGCCCTGTGTAACCAGACCGTTACCCGTGAGAACGTAGCCGCCAATCTGTAAGGTGCCGGATGGCGTCATTGCAAGGCCATTTTCCTCTGCAACCTGCCCTGCATTTTTAAGCTGTGACAGCCCCTTGAAAATGTCTGGATCCGGTGTTCCGTCACCATAGATGGCGGCATCGGCCCGGCGGGCGCTATTATCCGTCAGGCGTTCTTGCATGTCTTTGCGTCGTCTGGTCATGGTGGGTTATGCTTTCAAATTAATTCTTGCGAGAACACGATCAACAAGTTTATACATATCCTTCGTTGCACGGTGCTCGGGCGCGAAGGCATAAATAAGCTGGCCCATCAGCGCGGCTTCTGCATAGACAATGCGCAGCTTAATCGGCTCCCAGACAAGATCACCGTATTCCACCTGAAGATGCTCCAGAACCTGGTCATGCGTGAGCGTATTTGACCGGAATTTATTCGGGATGATGCCAATAACGTTGCTGATTTCTAAGCCCTGCTGCTGCCCCATAGAACGAACCGCATTGGCGCGTGAGGCTGTGTCTTTTACGCCACCCAGTACAGAAAAAGCCTCAAGTTCAGTTGGCATTAGAATGTAGTCGGTGGCGATGTAAATGGATGAGTGGAACAGCGATGGCGTCGGCGAAGTGTCGATAACAACGTAGTCCACCACGCTTTCGAGTTCGAGTAGACGACGCTTCAAAAGCGTGACATCGTCAATGGAGGTAGCGATGTTGCGTGTTTCGATGTTGCCGGGGACAATAAAAAGCTGGCCGGTGGTGCCGGTGCCTTCCGGAGTGTAGATAGATGGTGAAACGCCTTCCAGAACACTATCCCACGAGGCATTGCGTTTGGGATGGATAAGATCATAGAGTGCGCCCCGGTCAGTGGCGTTAACTGCCATGGTTGCATGGCCCTGTGGGTCGGCATCAATAATGACTACCCGATTGCCTTTCAGGGCAAGTCCGGCAGCGATGTGAACGGCCAGTGTAGTTTTGCCAACACCGCCTTTTTCATTAAGTAAAGTAATTACCTGCATAGAGATGGCTCCGTGTAAAACTGGACAGAATAAACGGGTGTGCATAGCTATTTGACAATATTCTATCACATGTATAGTGTGTGGACGAATGATCTGTGGCGTAATAGTTTTCAAATGAAAACACAGGATCAATAGATGTCGGTTTTAAGGATATTTGGAACAGAAGTGCGGCGGCGGCGGCTGGCAATGGATCTATCTCAGGAAGACCTGGCAGAGCGCAGCGGCCTGCATCGGAACTATATCGGGGGTATTGAGCGCGGAGAGCGCAATGTTTCTCTCAAAAACTTGCTGCGGCTGGCGGCAGGGTTATCTATGGAACCGAGTGAGCTACTGCTGTGCCTTGATGAGATTGATGTCGACACAGCAGCGGAAGATATTTAGTTCTGGCACCCTCGTTACGCTCTGTCACGCGAAGGTCCGCAAAACATCAGGAGCCCTGTTCACCTGACTGGTATGAAGCCGAAACCCATATCAAGATTGCTGCCAGATGTATAGATTGCCCCGCATATCCGCAGAGGCAAACCCATTCCCGTCCGGGTGGAACGCAACTGCACGCACCGGGGCCGGGTGTTCCTGCCACAGGGCCAGTTCCTCGCCCGTTTCCACATCCCACAGCCGCACCGTGCCATCCCACCCGGCAGAGAGCAGTAAATCGCCGTCCGGGTGGACGCTGATGTCATAGACTGCGCGACTGTGACCGCTGTAGGTGCG
>JBCCQC010000852.1:0-1924 GCA_039024535.1 Chloroflexota bacterium | reverse complement strand
GAGCGGTCATTGTTGAATGTGCCCACAGCTTTCATCAGCAGGCGAATATCAGCCAGGGCGTCGTCCGTCAGCGGGTCGACGGTGGTTTCCTGCACGGCGTTGCGCAGGCCATCGGCCAGTGTATCGGTAATAATGGGGTGCGGGTTTTCGTGCTCTGTGCGCAGCAGGTGCCGCCAGCGTTTCATAGATACACTGGCATCCTCGGTCAATAGATGGCGGGCAATCGGCAGCGCATAATCTGAATTACCAGACATCCCCAGTGCTGCCGCCGCCATGTTCCGCCGCCTGCCGGACGAGTCGCGCATCATAATCATTAGCAGCTCGTCCGGGTCAGTCACATCGCCAAACGCCATAATAACGTGTTGTGCCAGGCGCGGGTTCATCTCTCCCCACGGGCGTGCAACCCCCGTCACATTCCCGGTAAAGTCCTCTGTGATGTAAACACAGGCCATCGTCGCCATGCCGCGTACCTGCGGCGTTTCATGCTGCTGTGCCAGCCGCCGGATTGCGGGGAGGGCGGCATGGTCGCCTGTGTGCGTGAGCACTTCCAGCAAATCCATCAGGTCGACGTCGGTACGGGTTTCGTCTTCCAGCATGGTAATCAGCGTGGGGACGGCAGCCACGTTGTTCAGTTCTTTAAGGTAGTCAATGCCAATGCGCCGGGTTTCGCCCTCACTGCCGAAGGTGCGGCTGATGATGCCGGTCAGCGTGTCCACTGCGCCAGTCTGGTTAATGAGATCAGCCGTGGCTGCTGCGGACGCACTGGCATCTATGTTGACGCGGTCATTGCTTACGAGTGTGGTGATGTCCTGTCCCAGTAGCTGCGCGATGCTGGCGGGGTCAATTCTGGCACGCTGCATCACGTCACGGGCACGCAGGGGGTTCCCGCTGTGGATGTACAGCATCATGGTATCCAGCACATCGCCCAGCAGGTAACGCAGCATCAGTTCTGCAAAACCGCCCCGGATCAAATCCTGCAACAGTAGATCTGCAAGACGGTCGTCACTTTCTTTACTCAGGGTGCGGTAGGCCACCTGTCGCCTAATCGGGGTACTATTGTAGCCATACGTGCCGCTGAACAACTGGCGCATGGCGATACGGACACGTTCGTCGTCGTTAAGCGGGGCGTGCTTGCGAGTACGGTCGTTTGAGGGCAGGTTGGTAATTTTAATCAATCCGGCGCGGTTCTGTTCGGTGGCGATTTCGTCTGTGGCTTCATTGCGCAGGGCGGCGGCTTCCAGCGCGGCGGCAAAATCACTGACAGAAGGGTAACGGTCTTCGGGTTCTTTGGCGAGCGCTCTTAAAAACACAACCTCAAGGGCATCGGGTAGTTCCGGGCGGTGTTCTGCTGGGGGGGGGGCAATTTCCTGGGTGTGCTGGCGCATCATCAGCATCATGTTGGGCGCGTTAAACGGTGGCTTGCCGGTGAGCATATAATAGGCCACGCCCGCCAGTGCATACTGATCGGTTGCAGGGCGCACGCTATCGCCACGCCACTGTTCCGGGGCCATGTAGGTCGGTGTGCCCACAGCGATGCCTGTGCCGGTGATGCGGCTGGTTTCTTCGGCAAATTTAGCAATGCCAAAGTCCACGATGTAAGGAACGCCACGGTCATCAAACATGATGTTGCTGGGCTTCACATCACGGTGATAAATGCCAGAGGCGTGGGCATAATCCAGTGCAGAGGCAATGCGATGTACAATAGACACCGCCCCCTCAATTTTTGGCAGCGGCATACCATTGTTCAGGATGTAGCGCATTCGCTGATCGAGTGCCCCGCCCTTCAGCAGTTTCATCACTGCATAGTTAATCTCACCCTCCATGCCACTGTCATAAAAGGTGATGATGTTGGGGTGGCTGAGCTGCGACGTGATACGAATTTCCCGGTTAAAGCGTTCCTCATAGTGCGGATCCACATCGTTGG
>JBCCQC010000851.1:0-1944 GCA_039024535.1 Chloroflexota bacterium | reverse complement strand
CATCGCGTTAATCGTCGCGCAGCGCACCGCCTCCGGGTTAATGTCCAGTGCCGTGACGTACTGTGCAATATCTGCGGCGAAAATGGCGCCAATACCGCTACCTGTGCCCATATCCAGCACATGATGGTGTGGTTGCAGATAGTGTGGCAACTGCTCTATCAGAAACACCCCCGACCGGAACAACACCGGGTTAAACACATCTGGCAGTACGACAAAATGCCTGTCCTGCACATGCTCCATCACATAAGTGCGGTGACGATGACGGTAGGCCACCTGCGCATAACGCGCCAGCAGTTTGCGATACACCCGGCGGATCATGATTTGCGCTCCCCGATGATGATGTGGAATCGTGCCGGTTCGCGGTGGCCGCGCAGCCGTGCCCGCACAGGTCGCAGTGACCACTTTACACCGTAAAATGGAGCGTGTAATTGCCATGACAGCCCCACAGCCTCGCCAATTTCATCCAGCAGGTCATACGTCAGGAAGTTCTGGAACGGCAGCGAATCTGAGCGCGTGCCGTGTTGCTGCTCAAAGTGGGCGTTACGCTCTGCCACCATCTGCTGACCACTATCGGCACGGTGATACATCGGCGAATCCATAATCACAACACGTCCGCCCGGTTTTAATACGCGCAGCGCCTCGCGTAACGTTGAGACGTAATCTGTGGCATAGTGGAACGCGCCGTTGTAAATCACCACATCGGCCTGTGCAGCGTCCAGCGGCAGGCAGGCAAACGGGGCCTGTATGCGCGTGAAATCCAGCGAGTAGTGCTGTGCCGCGCCGAGTCCGTCCCAGTTATTATCCAGCACATCCACAGCGGCGAGCGTGTGTCCGCGTTCTGCCAGCCGATGACTGAGCCAACCATTCCCCGCGCCGAGGTCAATAATGTGTAACGGGCCGTTGTTTTCCAGCGGTTCAACTGCGTGTTTTAGCAGTGCGCGGTAGCTCACCGCCCGGATGCGCCAATCACTGTAAAACGGCTGGTCGCGTTCAATGAGTGGCAGAGCGCGATACCACGACGCATCGACTCCAGCGCGGCCTTCGCCACTGCGAACCGTTTCATAGTCTGTGATGAACTGCGTGTAGTGCTGTATCTGGTTATCGGTCATCATGCGCCAGATGCCATCCACCTGTTGATAAGTGCGGTTGCAGGCCGGGCAGGTAGTTCCCGCAAGTGGGGCGCGGCATTCCGGGCAGAGCAGATTCCACATCAACGCCGCCTCATCACAATCAGGTAATGGTCACTGAGGTTGTAAAACCGCGTGCCCACCGTGCGATCAAATGCGGCCAGCCTGCCGAACATACGCGGGTAACGGGCCACCACATGACTGATATACGATGGTGGCAGCACAAAACCAACCGCGTGTGTTGCTTCATACTCGAACCACGGCGCAAACGTCCGGCGCACCTGCCCCGGCGATGGATACCACACACGAATATGCTCCCCCCCGCCAGCGTGCGCTATCTGCCCCGGTTGCAATCTACGGAAGGCGCGGCTCACATCCAGTTTTGCCAGATGCCACCCGATTTCCCACGCACACACCGGGTTCATCATCACCAGCGCGACCCATGCGCCGGGTGCGGTGCGCTGTGACAGAAACTCTGCGACGGCGGGTAAGTCTTCGGCACAGTTGAGCACACCGAAATTTGCGAAGACGCCATCAAATGTGTGTTCGCTCCACTGTGAATATGTCTCTGTAGCATTCACGTCAAACTGCCTGAACGTTATTGCCTGCTTGGATGCTTTTTGCTCTGCAACGCGCAGCATCCCGGCAGACATATCGGTGGCCGTAACGTGTGCGCCCTGTCCGGCAAGCCACAGCGCATCTTCCCCCGTGCCGCAGCCAATTTCCAGTACACGATCACCGGCCTTTACCGGGATGCGTTCGCGCACAATGTCACGCAGCCACCCACCGAGCAGCGTATCGGTAAACGTCGCGTCAT
>JBCCQC010000850.1:0-1952 GCA_039024535.1 Chloroflexota bacterium | reverse complement strand
GATGGCCTCAACCAGGTTCACCTGCGCATCGTCCTGCACACCCGGCAGGAAGAAGTCCTCAAAGCGTGTATCCAGAATCTCACCGTACAGCACCCCCTTAAACTCCGCATAGCCGGGGGGCAGCGGTACATCATTACGTCCGGCATACTCAAAGTAAGCGTCCCAGTCATCGCCCAGATCTTCGCCGACCAGTTCGGCCAGTGTTTCGGTCACAATACGGTTGATGGGGCCGGGGCCACGTGTGAAAAAGCCAATATCCAGTACGGGGGCAATATAACGCTCGTCGCCACTTTCACGGATAGCCGAGAACAGGGCAGGGTCAAGCTCCGGGCTGTTGCGTAGCTCAAACGTGGCCCGCAGCAGGTTATCCAGCATAGTTTCGTAGTCGTCAGTGTCGTATACCACCTGCGCCTGTGCAGTCGGGCCGGTAGCAGCAATCGAAAGAACAACAGCCGCGAGTGCGAACAGCGCGGCGAGGATGTAACGATAGTTTCTTGGCATGGTTACTCCATTATACTTGTAGTTGTGATGATCTTACATCCTGTGTACACGTCAAACTGTGGGCAGGCTTACCAAACTCCGCCCCAAAGCCCCTTGCTTTAGCGTTCACAGTTACCCACAAGTCTCAGTGAACAGGTAATGATGGGTCTCAGCATGACATTGGCGGTCAATTATCAGTGAATAATGACCTCTCAGCATCACCTTGAGGCCCTTCAAAAGCTGACCCGAAAAGATGTGGGTAATTGTCAGTCTGTAGACAGGGGCTTCCTTGCCGTTTTTTCGGTGAAAACGGCTTTTGCACGGTTCCTGTTGCGTACCAGGCCGGGCAGAACCATACCAGACCTCCATCCGGTTGCACCATCTCAACATCACATCGCGCCACTTCATGTGGTTGACAGGATGCGCTTCTGTGATTAGGCTTTTACTCAAGAAAACGTTTTCCTGAGCCAACTGATTATCTAACGAAGGCTATCTGTTCTGGCACGTGTAACCATTCAGGATGTCGCCCGCCGTGCGGGGGTATCTGCCGCGACTGTTTCCAGAGTACTTAATAACAACCAGACCGTTGCCCCACAGCTACGCGAACGGGTGCTGGTGGCAGCAGAGGAACTGGGCTACACACCTGACCGCGCCGCACAGCGACTGCGGGCCGGGCGCAGCGATGTGATAGGCCTTATCGTTGGCGACATTCAAAACCCGCACTTTATCTCCATCATCCAGGGTGTGCAGGACGCAGCCCACAGACATGGCATGAACATTATCCTGTGCGATTCCGACGAATCACCGAAGCGCATTGCAGACAATATCACCGTGCTGCGTGCAGAATCCGTCGCCGGGTTAATTGTGGTGCCCACCCCCACCGGCAGCGACAACGTGCTGAAAAGCCTCCAGAATGATAATATTCCGCTGGTGCTGCTGGATCGCAAAATAGCGGGGCTGAATGCGGATGTTGTGAAGTCCGATAACGTGATGGGAGCCTACACTGGCGTGCAGCATCTCATCCACACGGGGCGGCGGCGCATTGCGGCCATCTTCCCGGATGTACAAACCGGCCACGAACGCTGCACCGGGTACATCCGCGCCCACACAGATGCCGGCCTCCCCGAACCGGATGAAAGCCTGATACTCACTGGCAGCTACCGGGTGCAGGGTAGCTACGATGTGGCGCGACGCTTACTGGTAGATGACCCACCCGATGCCATTTTTACAGCGACCAACTTCGTGACACTCGGCGTCATCCGTGCGGCGCGTGAACTGGGGGTGCGCGTGCCACAGGATATGGCGCTGGTGGGTTTTGATGATGTGCCGTGGGCAGATGAGTTGTTCATCCCGTACACTGCGCTGGCCCAGCAAACCTATCAGATCGGCGAAAGTGCCGTGGGACTGTTGCTTGACCGCATCAACAACCCTGACCGCCCCACCCGCACACTTGAACTGCCGGTAGAACTCAT
>JBCCQC010000849.1:0-1953 GCA_039024535.1 Chloroflexota bacterium | reverse complement strand
CCACCAGCGCATCATCCGATGCATAATCCAGCAGGCTGACCGGGTGTGTGTACAGATACGGCAGGTAGTGCTCCACAAATGCAAAGCTCGCGCCACTTTCCAGCAGCGCCGCATCGTTTACCGGGCTGGCCGCATCTTCTTCAGTATCGGCCAGCGTCCCGAACCAGTCCTTCAGGTGGGCGGCCAGTGGCGGCGTAAGCAGCGGCAGCGCTTCGCGTGCCGGGGTAATGCGCACCTCATCCAGTTGCGTCAGCGACCGCTGCGAATCCGGGTCAAACGTGCGGATGCTGTCGATTTCGTCATCGAAGAAATCAATACGCACAGGCTCCGTCGCCGTCACCGGGTACACATCCACAATGCCGCCACGCTTGCTGTAGGTGCCGGGTTCCACTACCAGCGAAACCGACGTGTAGCCAATGCCATTCAGTTTTTCCAGCAGGTGCAGCGGATCCTGTCGCCCGGCCTCGCGCAGCGTAATCGTCTCCTTGCGGAACAGATTTGCCGGCAGGGTGCGCTGCATCAGCGCCCGTGCAGAGACGACCACGACCGGATGAGATGTTTGTGGCGTGTCGTCCATCAGGGCAGCCAGTGCAGCAATACGCCCACTCACGGCACTTTCTCCCCATGCGCTGCGCTCGTAAAAGGCCGGGGTCGGCTCGTTAAAGCGCGTCACGCGCTCTGCAGGCAGCCACACCGGGAGTTGTTCGGCGGCGTTGTAGGCGTTTTCTGGCCGGGCCGTGACGAAAATAATCGGGCCGTCCCAGTCTGTCGCCAGCGTCGCCAGCACATAAGGCCGTGCAGCACGGATAATGCCCAGTGCCAGTTGGTCTACCACGGCGTCGCCGCGCAGATGATCCAGCAGATTACGGTAGGCGGGGGTCTGTCGCAGTACGTCCAGCAGTCCGGTTAAATGCATTCGTCTGTTTTTACCTGTCACTCAGTTAGATGGCATGCAAAGGCACCGCGATGCATAAAACGTGGGACATCCCGGCGGCGTCGGACTTTGCATTATATACCAGAATCACAGCAGGACGGGGGCAGGCTCAGCAAGTGGTAATGTGCATGGTTACAGGCCATTTATACCCATCCAGACATAGGCAGCGTGGCCCCGGTCGGTAGACTGGCTGGCGTGGTCGAACGGAAACAGCAGCCCCGCTTCAGGCCGACGCTCGGTGAGCGCCATGTGTGTATCCGGCGCAAGTGCAGGTCGATGATACTCGCTGTGTAGAGCCAGCCCTCGGCGTCGCCGCGTTGAAATCCGGTTTCGACCGATTCGGATTCGAGCGCGTTGTACGCGGCCTGCGAAGCCGTGAACAGCGGGGCACCAGACCCGCCGCCCACATCAAGCGCGGCGGGCCGTAGGTCGCGTGGCCCATCAGAAGAACTTATCAACGAAGACCGGGGCGACTATTGACCGGCTACTTCGGGTTCACCGCCCCAGAATATGCGTGACCACGGTTGCCCCTGTGCCGCCGATGTTCTGTGACATGCCAATTGCCGCGTTTTTCACCTGATTGTCGCCAGCTTCTCCGCGCAGTTGCGTCACCAGATCAACAAGTTCATATACGCCAGTTGCGCCCACCGGGTGCCCGCGCCCCTTCAGGCCGCCCATTGTGCTGATCGGGATGTTGCCGTTCAGCGTGATGTCGCCGTTCAGCGCCAGGTCAGTGCCCTTACCACACGCTGCGAACCCGGCAGCTTCAAGGCTCATGGCAGCAATGATGGTGAAGGCATCGTGCAGTTCAAACACATCAATATCTGCCGGGGAGAGGCCCGCCTGTTTATACGCTCTATTCGCGCTGATCTTCGCGCCGTCCAGTTCAACCAGACTGCGCCGGTCGCCAGTGGCGATGCTGTCAGTGCCGGTCGCACTGCCCAGAACGCGCACAGGTTCCCGTGTGGCAAGGTCTTTCACCATCTCCAGCGGGCACAGGATCATGGCTGCTGCGCCGT
>JBCCQC010000848.1:0-1954 GCA_039024535.1 Chloroflexota bacterium | reverse complement strand
CCGGAAGTCCCCACTTAATAACCCCGAATACGCCTGACGAATCCCCATAATTTCGATGTCGTGTTCCAGTGCCTTGCGCACGACCGCCCGGATAGCCGAGTTCATGCCGGGGGCATCGCCGCCGCTGGTCATCACGGCAATTCGTTTTATTCCCATAGTCGAATAACTGGCTCCTTATGCCCGTTGTGCTATTGCTAACGCACAAGCATAGCGCATTTTGTTTAAGGTTTCCGCTCAATTTCCTCGTAGGTGAGGTTTTGCTCGCCCACGATTTTTGTCACGGCCTGCCACAATTCATCGCAGGCTAGTGTGCTCTGGTCTTTGAACTCCATGCGGTACACGCCCTCTGGCGTTTCGAATAAAATCTGGAATTCGTCGTCGCCCTTGAACTGCATGAACTGGTTGTGGACGCGGCGCAGGCGGCGCACATTCACCTCGTCGTCATCTGTGACCTGCAGGTACACGGTGATGCGGTAGCGCAGTTTCTCTGTCACTTTTTCCCCGTTGATGTGCGGGTCGCCGTCCAGTTGGGTTTCCCAGTCAATGTCCGATTCCGTGTCAGTGTCGTAAACCGGCGTTTGCACGGCTGTTGGCGGGGGTTCTGCCACCGGCTGGTATTCGTCTTCCGGTTCGGTTACATCCCCCGGCCCGGCATAACCGCTGAAGTCAATCGGCGGCGGTTCTTCCATGTCTGTGCTGCCGTTGTGATGACCGTTGCTGCCGTTGCCATAGCCGTTTGCTGGTGCTGTATTGATGGGTGCGGGGGATCCCTCGTCACGAACATACATCGGGAACGCTGTGGTGACTTTGTTGGCGATAATCTGGACACTGCCCTTGCGGTTATCGGCCTTGCCTGTCACCAGCACCACTTTGCCCTGGTTCTCACGGGCAATGTGCTTGCTACCTTCCCATGTGCGGGGGAACATCACACACTCGATGGTGCCGAAACGGTCTTCAAGCGCAATGATCGCCATCTGGTCGCCGTTGCGCGTCGTGATTTCACGGATATTGGAGATGAGGCCAATCATGCTGGCAGGTTTCTCGCCCTCAAATTCCTCCAGTTGCGAAAGCTGCGATGATGTGGAGACATACGTGGTGTCAATCTGGCGGCGGATTTCATCTACCGGGTGATCCGTGACATAGAAGCCGAGCAGTTCTTTCTCCCAGTTGAGCTTTTGCCGGTGTGGAATGGGTTCAGCAGAAGGCAGGCGAATTTCGTCGACCAGTCCGGTTTCTGCTGCCCCGAACATACTGATCTGCCCGATGTCCTTTGCGTGGTGATGGTCGCCGCTGTAGCTCACCATCTGGTCAATCGCGCTCAATAGCTGGTTACGGCTGTTTGCAAATTGATCCAGCGCACCCACTTTAATCAGGGCTTCCATCGTACGCTTACCAATCTGGCGCAGATCCACGCGCTGGCAGAAATCCGTCAAATCACTGAACAGGCCGCTTTCCTCACGCTCGTCAATGATGCGCTGCACCGCGCCTGTGCTGGCGTTCTTGATGGCTGCCATGCCAAAGCGAATGCCCCGCGCCCCATTGTCGAGGTTCTGGATGTCAAAGTCGAAATGGCTGTGGTTCACGCTCGGCGGCATGATCGGTATTTCGAGGCGTCCGCATTCTTCTAGGAACGTAGAGACTTTCTCAGCGTTTTCACGGTAGACCGAGAGCAGCGCCGCCATGTACTCCGCCGGGTAGTGGCACTTGAGGAAGGCGGTTTGCACGGTAATCATGGCGTAGTCGGCGGCGTGACTTTTATTGAATCCGTAATTAGCAAAGAATTCTATATCTTTAAATATAGCTTCTGCGACTTCTTCTGAGATGCCGTTCTGAGGGCCACGCTCAATAAATATGGCCTTGTGCTTGATGAGTTCCTTCTGCTTTTTCTTCGAAACCGCACGGCGCATCAGGTCAGCTTCACTCATCGGGTAGCTGAACAGATCACTGGCGATTT
>JBCCQC010000847.1:0-1960 GCA_039024535.1 Chloroflexota bacterium | reverse complement strand
TGCTGATGCTGTGTGTCGTCGAAGTTATCGGCGGGCGTATTTTCCGCGTCGATGAAAGCTGGTGTGATGTCTCTTCAGACACGGGTATCTGTGTTGTCTGCTACGATCTGGATTGTCGAATCAACAGCCGGGGCATTGTCTGCTGTGGGGGTATCTGCTGCCTCTGCCGTGAATTCGCCTTCTACAATATTGTCGTCGGTGTCGTCAGCGGTTGTGTTGTCTTTGATTTTGTTCTGCGCGATGAGCTGGTCGCGTTCTGCTTTTGCCCGCTGGAGCGCTTTCTCTTCTTCTGGCTTGACCATCGCTTCGGTGTTGAAATACTCCACACCGGCGCGGCCCCGCCGCCGTAGCTGACCGCCCTGTTCTTCTGCCTTGCGCTGGAGTTTTTCGATTTGCTGCTGGCGGTATTCTTCGCGCTGGTCTTCCTTTTCTTTGTGGAAGCCGAGAATGCTTTGCAACTGCCCCACTTCCCACTGTTCGCGCTGGCGGCGGTTCACCGGGGCCTGCACGGGTTTCTGGCGACCTTCCGCTGGTTCGCCGTCACGCTGGACGGGGTTGAGGGGTTGTGCGGGCCGCACCCGTGGCTGCTGTGGTTGGCGCTGGACGGGCTGGCGCTGCTGCGGTGGCTGCTGGTTCTGTTGTGGCCGCCGCTGGATGGGTTGGCGTTGCGGTGGCCGCTGTTGGCGAGGACGTGGGCGGGCGGGTTGCTGGCCGGGTTGTGGGCTGCGCTGGATGGGATTGCCGTACTCGTCGTACTGGACGGGCTGGGCGTAGGGGTCATAACCGGCGTCATCGTAGGCGTAGTCATTATAGCTGCCGGTGGCATCGGCCTGTGCTGGGGCTGCGTCCTGCGCAAAATCTCGCCAGATGAGGGGTTCACTGGCCTGTGTGCCCCAGCGGGCTACCGGCGTGTTCGGCTCTGGCTCCGGTGGCGCGGCCATATCTTCCGGCGCATAGCTACGCATTACCTGCCGCCCGAAGTTGAGCATCCGTGCGCCCAGTGTTGAAAATCGTCTGCCCCGCCCTGCCCTGTTATTCATAGGATCCGCTTACCACGCTGCAAATTCAGTAAAGGCGACTTCCAGTTCTTCCAGCACCACGCTATCGCCGCCGGTATCAAACGATGGGCCGGAGTATTTGACCGGGAATGCGTCTGATAGCATGATGGTGGACAGTGGGTAGCGGGCCACGTTGAACAGTGCAATGGCAAGCGTTCGCTTGGAACCGGCGATATTGCCTTCCAGAATGTCGAAGTACCACGCCATCAGGTGCATATCAAACGTGAGGCCGTGCTTCAGTGTGATGGTACCCACATCCACGCGCAGTGGCAGCTTGTGCTTGTACAGGTTCTGGCCGCCTTCTACGATTTCGGTGGTTTCCAGTGTAAGCGTTGGCAGGCTCACTTCCTGGAAGCTCGCCAGCCAGATGCCATCAATCATCACATGGAAGCGAAAGTTGGAAATGGCGTCCATGCGTCCGGTTAACAGTGCCCCGCCGATACCGGCAGCAGCACGTAGTGATCTGAATGTCATGGTTTAGCGTCCCTTCTTCCGAATACGATCTCGTTTGCCGATGCGTTCCCGTTCGCGTTTACTGTCTTCGCGCAGCATTTGCAACACGCGCTCTGCCACCTGGTCTACGAGGACTTCGTAAGAGGGTGCAGGGGGGGGCTTTTGCTGTTGTGGCTTGTTCATAGTCGTATGCTCGTTCAATAAAAATGAATAACCATTGCTGTGCGATTTTATTGTACAACAGAACGCAACACCACGGCTGTAAAAAGTGTGTGTGGCTATGTGCTGCGGTTGCCTGCTTTACTTCCGGGTGGCGCGGGTGTTAATCTGGTTCAGGGTGCGAACCCATGCGCCGCGTTCTCGATGGGTCATGGTCATGATCTCATCGTAGCTCCACCCCAGCCCCACGGCCAGGAATGCTACCTCCTCGCGCAAGCGTTCGATGGGGT
>JBCCQC010000846.1:0-1960 GCA_039024535.1 Chloroflexota bacterium | reverse complement strand
TAACCAGATCACGAATCGTCACATGGCGCGGCTGACTGAGCATAAACACTACGGCCCGTGCCACATCCTGCGCAGTGAGCCGCCCACGACCATTCTCTGACAGTCTGGCGGGATCGGTTTCTTCCCAGCGGCTGCTGGCAACAGAACCCGGCGCAATCGCTCCCACTCGAATACCATCGTCAATCACATGACGGCGCAGCGTGTGAACAAACGTCTGGACGGCATTCTTGGAAGCACTGTACACATGCTCCCATTTCTCATCCATCAGGCCAGATATTGAACTCGTCACCAGAATATCCCCGGATTGCTGCTGCTTCATATGTGGCAGCACGGCATGGGCACAACGAAACACTCCATTCACGTTCACATCCATCAGGTGTGCCCAGTCATTGGGGTCGCCAGCGGCCATGTCACCATAGGTGTAGATGCCTGCATTAGCGAACATCACATCCACCCGCCCGAATCGCTCTATGGTTTGCTCCACGAGGTTAAGCACATCGCCTTTCTGTGTCACGTCGGTTTTAACGACGAGGGTTTCAGTATCGAGTGGTTGGGCCAGTGCGCGGAGTTGATTTTCTGAGCGGGCAGCCAGCACCAGTTTTGCACCCAGCGGAGCCATTTCACGTGCAGTAGCAGCGCCGATGCCGGAACTGGCCCCGGTAATAATCACAACACGGTCTTGCATGGTAAACATATCCTCTGTTGCAATGCATTCACTCTGTTTTCTTGCCACCCACCTGCTGCAACAGGAATGCGACCAGCCCTGTCCACCCCGTCTGGTGTGATGCACCGAGGCCAGCACCGTTATCGCCGTGGAAGTACTCATGAAATAAAATCAGATCGCGCCAGTGCGGGTCATCCTGGAGCTTGCGTACCCCCCCGTAAATCGCACGTTCGCCATTTTCGTTGCGCAAAAATAGCTTACACAACCGGCGCGAGAGTTCATCAGCGGCATCTTTGAGCGTGACCATGTTACCGCTACCAGTCGGCATTTCGACCTTCACACTGTCGCCACTGTAGCGATAAAAGGTGTACAGTGACTCAATCAGCAGGTAGTTAATCGGGAACCAGATCGGCCCACGCCAGTTCGAATTCCCCCCGAACAGACCGCTTTCACTTTCTGCCGGCCAGTATTTGACAGAAAACAACTGTCCGTTCTCGGCGTGATACTCATACGGGTTCGCCTCATGGAACTTGCTCACAGAACGAATACCATATTCACTCAGGAACTCGGTTTCATCCAGCATGTAGCGCAACACCTGCTTCAAGCCATCTTCAGAGAAAATAGACAGCAGCTTATGATCGTTTACACCGGGCGTATGTGCATCGGCCATCTCACCCGCCAGGAACGGACGGTTACTGAGCATCCAGTCCATGCGACGGGCAAACCCTGGCATACGATCCAGCGTTTCCTTACCAATCGTCTCCACTGCAATCATCGGCATCAACCCCACCAGTGAACGCACACGGATAGGCTGAGACGGCTGACCGGGTATGTGTAGCGAATCGTAGTAGAAACCATCCTGTTCATCCCACAGGCCGTGGTCATCACCCAGGCTTGCCATCGCGTGCGCAATGCGCAGGAAGTGCTCGAAAAACTTGGTCGCAAGGCTCTCATAAACTGAATTTTCCTTCGAGAGTTCAATCGCAATATTCAGCATTTCCAGCGAGAAAAATGCCATCCACGCGGTGCCGTCAGACTGGTCAATGTGGCCGCCAGTAGGCAGCGGTGCGCTGCGGTCAAACACGCTGATGTTATCCAGACCGAGGAACCCTCCCTGGAAGATATTATTGCCGTCAGCGTCCTTGCGGTTCACCCACCACGTAAAGTTCAGCAGCATCTTCTGGAATATTTCTTCCAGAAACTCACGGTCAGGAGTGCCGTTGATGTCGCGGTCGATTTCGTAGACGAGACGCGTAGCCCACGCATGTACCGGCGGATTAACATCACCAAAAGCCC
>JBCCQC010000845.1:0-1965 GCA_039024535.1 Chloroflexota bacterium | reverse complement strand
GCGGCACTATCGGACGCACCATCATCGACAGGCCGAGCGCCAGCCCACCCACTGCTGCCAGTCCCCATGTTCGCGCATCCAGTGGCTCACGTTCGCGCAGCAGAATCATCAGCAGCAGGAAGGTGTAGAGCAACAACATGAACAGCGGCGTATCAATCAGCGTGAGGTTCTGGAACACGAGATAGGGATACCCCGCGTAGAACAGCCCCGCCCCGGCCCCGATCCACTCGCCGCGCTCACGGTTGGCGGTGCCGAACAGGTTTACGCCGATGTAGTACAGTAACGTGATCGTCACGATATCCAGTGCGGTGTTGAACAGCCCCACCTGCACGCCCCCGCGCCCGAACAGCGAATACACCGGCACCAGCGCATAGCTGTACCCCGGCGGAATCCACGCATCCGGCTCGCCGGGGACCCGGCCATACACGCCCGTTGCCAGCAGATTCTGGGCGTAGCTATCGTAGGCATCGCTGCCGTGGACTGCGCCCGTTTGCTCAAAGTTGAAGATGGTAGGGAACGCGAACAGCACGCCCACACGGATAATGAGCGCGACAGCGAGTACCAGCGGCAGTTTGTAGCGGGAGATGAATCTCAGGGCGAGCATCTTTTCCATTTTCAGTCCAACGGAACCGTAATAACCGACATGGTGAAGCCACTCTGAGAAGGTTGCACGGGTATCCGACCAATTTCTTCGCGCAGTGTTGTGTTTCCGAAGGTGTTCCACCTGATTATGTAATCAGACTCGGAGAGCGTCGCATATACGACAACCCGATAAAAGGGTGTTGCAATGTGTACTAAAGTTTCATCAGTTTCCAGATCAGCCTCACCAGCTAATTCGAACTCAAGGCCAGGATCGTCACCAATCAATCTGTCAGGACTGACATAAATATCAAATCCCTGTGTATCCACTGTGGTCAGATCGCCATTCCAGAAGAATTCTTTGTCCTGTATTTCGAGAACCCATTGCGAATCCGAATTGTAATCCCCTGTCGAATTTATAATGACTTCTCTGCCATTTATGGAGTCTACGATTCGATAGGTGTAAAGAGCGTCTGGTGAAAAGCCCAGCCGTAATCCATTTTCAACCTGAAGTGTTTCAAATTGCACTGCTTCACCGCTGCTGGGTATACGCCACAACACAACGTCAACAGCATTATCAACCGGGTCAAAAAGTGCATCAGGTATGGCAACATATGCTTCTGGTGCCTGTGCTTCGTTGTCATACCCCCAATGAACCTGTGGGTAAAAGCGATTATGAGAAAACGTCTGCACGGATGGAAACGTCAGTAGCGTTCTTATCTCTTGTGCAGCCCGATCAATGATACGAATTGAACCATCAGTCTCTGGTTCCCCCGCTTCATCAAAACTTCCAGCAGATACAATTGCAAAGAGGCGCTCCCCTGTTGTATTCAAGAAAATGCTGAACGCTCCACCCTCGCCTGCGGGGAGAACATTCGTCAACTCTTCTGTGGCGGTATCCACGCGCCATAGATCATCCTGTGGCACCGCACCAAACTCACTCAGCGTGGAGGTGTTGAAATACACCGTCGTCGCATCCAGCCACTCCACCTGATCAACCAGTGCGCCGCCAATTTGCTCTGGCGTGACCATCTGCCGCGCTTCGTCGTTATCGGCCACTACCCATAACGACTGCGGCAAACCGTCGTCCCCGGCGGTAAAAGCCACGCGGTTGCCATCTGGCGCGATGAAGGGTTGCAGCGCGTTGCCCTCATACACCTGAATGATCTCACCATCCCACTTCGTCTGGTGCCACCAGTAAACATCGCCGCCCGTCGCCACGGCCACCACCAGCGGCCCGGTTCCGGCATATGTCGCCGCCGGGATCATGAGCAGTAACAACATGAAAACCACGGTAGAGGCATGGCGTGCCATGCCCACGCGAGAGCGCGACATCATCACAGCCACAGCTCCTCAGCCCGATTGTGTTCGACAGGACGCTGTGAT
>JBCCQC010000844.1:0-1977 GCA_039024535.1 Chloroflexota bacterium | reverse complement strand
TGACCGTGCTGTGGCGCTCTCTGAGCTTTTGCAGGTTGCCGTTCACGTGTGCGGCCCAATCCTGCGCTGTTTTTTGCTCCAGTTGCTCAATCTGTGGGCCGAAACCGGGTAGCAGCACACCCTGCGTTGTCCACCCCTGTTGATTCAAAACCTCTGCAATCGGGCGCATTTCTTTTGCAGAGCCAGGAAACCCATGTACCAGCAGGGCCGCGCAATTGCTGTCGCCTTCCAGCAGGAACGGCAGGTGTTCTTCACCCTGAAATGCGTTAATCATCGTCATCCTGCCCATCTGCTGACATAACGACGGCGTGAATTACGTCGAAAACAAACAGAAAGAACCCCTGTATCACAATTCCCCACCCGCTGCCACTCATCAGCCGATCACGTGTGCCCCGCGTGAGTGCGAGTACTACGCCGCCGATCACGTAAAACACATCCAGAATCGCGTTAATCCATAGTGCTCTGAACAGATTCCTGTGCTCCTTTGCAACAACCTGTTCCGCCAGCGGGTTATCGTGGCTGCGCTGTCGCAGATGGGCAATACCACTACCGCCCACGGCAATCATCGCGTTGATGGCCCCCCAGCTAATGGACTGCATCCCCACGCCGCGTAAAAATTTGCTGCGGCGCTGTTGCAGCCACACGCCAACGACCACGTTCCCCACCGCCCACCACAGCAGGCGGCGCGAAACAATCGACTGGAACTCCCAGATGTTATGGCGTGCAGTGTATGGCTCGCTGAATGGCGCTTTCATCGTCAGTTGGCCTCCGTTGCCAGCCGTGCAGCTTTGCGCTGCTGTAGCCACTGTCGCGCTGCCGCCGGGATGCGTGCTTCGCTTTCCTGTTCCATCACCAGCGTCATTCCGAACACAACCAGCACATTTGTAATCAGGAAGAAGATCGCTTCTTCAATTGGCAGCACACCACCAATTAAAATCGGCAACGACTGTTCCGGGTTGATTGTCCATGTGCCAGATTGTATGGCGAGGAAGTCTGCGCCGCTGAGGTACAGCCATGTGCTGAGGATAGCGATGCCGACGGTATAGCGGTGCTTCCACAGCAGGTCTGCCCCGACGATGAGTTGTAACAGGATCGGCAGCAAGCCCCATGAGGTTTCCAGCGCCAGATACGTCCCATAGCGCCAGAAGCTGTTCGGGAACAGAAACGTGAGGCATAACAGAACAACTGATGCCAGCCAGATAACGCCGGTAATGCCCGTAGCAACCTGCCGGAAGCGCAGACCGTTATCGGGACGAGTTTCTGTGGCGACTGGCATCCGCCGCATCAGCCACACAGTCAGCAGGCCGGTCATAATCGTCTGCACAACGAAGAAGGTATATTCCTCAATCGGCACCCAGCCAATGACAAAGCCCGTCACCAGATCCGGGTCATACCACCACACGCGGGTTGCCACCAGGTAATTGTCCCACGGGGTGGTGTAGGCCACTGCAACGATAATCAGCCCAATAATCACCGTGCCTGCGCCCCAGCTTGTGAGTGTTTGCGGCACCGTTTTGCCGCGTTTGCCGTCGATCCAGTTCAGTATAGCGAGTATCGCAATCGGTATACCCACAAAAAGGAGCAGGAATCCGAAGTAAGTCATGCGTTGTTGCCTCCAATTTGCCACCATTTCGGTTCAAGGTCATGTAACAGTACAGTTGCTGCGTTACGCCCTGCCGCGCCCATAATTCCGCCGCCGGGATGTGTGCTGGCGCCGGTCAGGTACAGCCCTTTCACTGGCGCACGGTAGTTGCTCATCGTGAGCGCCGGACGCATAATAAACATCTGATCCACAGACATTTCCAGGTGCATCACGTTGCCGCGTAGCAAGCCCAGTTCGCGCTCCAGATACAGCGGCGTTTCAATCAGTTTGCCCACCACAGCATCTTTGACGTTGGGCGCATACTCCGCCAGCTTATTCAGCATCCGGTCAGCTACCTGTTCTTCAATGTCATCCCACGATTCGCCTGATGTCAG
>JBCCQC010000843.1:0-1988 GCA_039024535.1 Chloroflexota bacterium | reverse complement strand
GTTCGAAGCACGTAAGGCAGATATTCTTGCCATGTCCAATCATATTCAGCAGGCAAATATCCCGGTTGAACCTCCTTTCGAATTGAAGCAGCGCATCATCAAAATGCTGATTGACGAAATTGTGTTGGATGTCGCGGGTGATACAATGGAAGTTAAGGGGGTACTGCGCGGTAAATTCTCATTTGAAAATACCCCTGTCCGTGTGGCTATCATGGAGATCCGACGCACCCGTGTAGCTGCACGCCCACTATGATTACGCGCTATCAATCCAAACTGAGTGGCCCACTGCTGGATCGAATCGACATTCACATAGAGGTACCGCGCGTGGAATACGATAAACTGATGGATGACACACGCGGCGAGCCCTCTGCGGCGATACGCGCACGAGTAGATGGCGCACGCGAACGGCAATATGAGCGGTTTGCAGGGCACGAAGGACTGTTTGCCAATGCGGATATGGGCGCGGGGGATGTGCAGCAGATGTGCCAGCTTACGCCGGAAGCGAAACAGGTATTAGAGCTTTCCGTGCGGCGGATGCAACTGAGTGCGCGGGCCTATCACCGGGTATTGAAGCTGAGCCGCACCATTGCTGACCTTGCCGGAACAAAATTAATTGAGGTGCATCACGTGGCAGAGGCGCTGCAATATCGCCCACAGCCAGCGGTGCAATAACAGGAGCTAAACCATGAAACGAATCTGCGTCTTTTGCGGTGCCAGACCCGGTAAGGGCGACCTTTACGAGATTGCAGCAATCCGGCTGGGGACAGTACTGGCAGAGCGCAAACTTGATCTGGTGTATGGGGGCAGCAAAGTGGGCCTGATGGGTGCTGTTGCCAATGCCGCCCTACAGAATGGCGGCAACGTCATCGGTGTGATGCCGCAGTCACTGGCCGATAAAGAAATCCAGCACACGGCGCTGACGGAACTGCATGTGGTATCGTCCATGTTTGAGCGCAAAGCGATGATGGCGAAGCTCTCTGACGGGTTTATTGCTATGCCGGGTGGCTTTGGTACGCTGGACGAGTACGTGGAGATGCTGACATGGACGCAGCTTGGCTTCCACGATAAGCCGTCCGCGCTGCTGAACGTAAATGGCTTTTTCGACAAAATGCTCGGCTTCTTCGAGCATCAAATACAGGAAGGGTTCATTGAGCCACGCCAGCGCGGGATGCTGCTGGTGGAAGCCGACCCGGAAAAGCTGCTTCGGCAGATGGCTGCGTTCAAGCCGCCGGTAGCGCGGTGGGAGAAATAGACGCTACCCGCCGCTCTGCCGCAAAAATGCCGTGCGGATGACTGCTGTGGCGGCAAACTGCTCCGGCGTAAGCTGCTCCCACAGGGAATCTGCCGTGGCGATATTCCCGGCGTTGGCGTCGGCATAGTCGCGCAGCCACAGGTAAAACCCATCGTCGCCGAGTGTCGTGCGCATGTCGTGGAGCATCATGACGCCGCGCAGGTAGACTGCGTTAATATACGGACGAATGGCGGTGAACTCGTAGACGCTGCTGTTCACAAAGCCTTCCGGGTTCAGACGGTTAACCCGGAAGAACCACCACCAGTCGGCAATCTCCGGGTAGTAGGCTTCGATGTAGATGTACTCGCTGTAAGTCGCCAGTGCCTCATCCAGCCACGGGGACTGCGCCTGGTCGTTGCCGACGAGATCGTACCACCACTGATGCGCCACCTCATGTACGGTAATCAGCATCAGGTAGCTCTGCGGGCTGCCTTCGTAGCTCACGAACCAGTCTGTGCTCACAAAGCCGAATCCGCTGAACTCCATGCCATCGGGGAAATCACCCTGCACGATGACTATACGGTTATGCAGATATGGCCCGAACTTCTCCGCATAGAGGTCGGTGCTTTCTGCCGTGATTTTTGCCGCGTATTCGCCGCCGTCAATCCATTCTTCGGTGTCTGCTTTCCAGATGCGGGCATCTGGCAGGGAATACACATCCACCTGTATGCCGCTTTCGGTGGTGGCTTCGTGGTGG
>JBCCQC010000842.1:0-2005 GCA_039024535.1 Chloroflexota bacterium | reverse complement strand
CTGAACGCCCTCGTGTGGTGTGACCATACCGACCCGGCACTGCTGGAGCCGTTTGAAGAAGAATTTAACGTCCGCGTGAACGTGCGCGACTATGAAGGCACGGGTGTGGGCCTGTCGATTCTGGATCAGAGCCGCGCCGGTGACTGGGATGTGTTTGTTGTAGATAGCGTGGACGTGCCGCGCGTGGCAGAGCAGGGCATTCTGGCCCCGCTAGACCCGGAAGACTTCCCGCTGGACGATGTGTTTGAGCCGGTGCTGCTGCCGGAACTGCATGTGATTGACGATGTGATGTATGCCGTCCCGCAGAAGTTCGGTTACAACACCATCGCCTTCAATAATGAAGTGGTTGACCTCGAAGATGTGAGCACCATCGATATTCTGTTCAGCGACGAGTACAACATCGCCATCTACGACTACTATATACCGATCATCAATATGGTTGCCGTCAGCATGGGCATGGATCCGGCAGACATTACCTCAGAAGACCTCCCGGCTATCCAGGAAGCGCTGTTCGAGATGAAAGACAACGCCGCGCTCGTCGGTGATGTGGTGCAGGTGCAAACAGCCCTCGCAACCGGCGAAGTAGACATCATCACCGGCGGCGGTGAGTATTCTACGGCTGTGCTGAACGCTGAAAACCCGGCGCTGGACTGGATTCTGCCAGAAGAAGGTGGCATCCGCTGGCAGCAGGCGATTGGTGTGCTGGCCGATAGTGAACAGCCGGAACTGGCAACCGCATTCGTGCAGTACATCCTAAGCCCGGAAGGGCAGGCCGCCCTCGCCACGTCCTCCTGCTACTGGGGGATGCCCGCCAACAGCGAAGCCGCGCTGACCGACGAACAGAAGGAAATCCTGCGCTGGGATAGCCAGCCAGAGTTTATCGAGAATTCGTTCCCATACTTCATCCCGGACGCCGAACTGGACGCCGAGATGCTGGACGTGTGGACAGAGTTCCTCCAGCGATAAGCCGTTAAACATCACCGGGGCATGGCGTGCCATGCCCCTACCGGCCATTTCTCTGCCATCCCACCATCTTTCCATCATGATAAAAACGCCTACATGACAACCACCACCAGAGAACAACGCAATCAGACAGAACGCATCCGGGCACTGAGTTTTATCAGTCCCGGTTTGTTGTGGACGCTGGTTTTCTTCGTGATTCCGCTGCTGATTATGCTCACCTACAGCTTTTTCAGCTTTCAAACCGGGGATGTACTCCGGCAGTTCACTTTCCAGAACTATCTGGATTTTGCCACTCGCGCTTCGCTGCGCCAGGCCCTGTATAACTCGCTGGAAGTTGCCGTGCTGGTGACGATCCTCAGTGTGCTGCTGGCCTACCCGGTGGCCTATACGATTGCCTATGTGGTGCCCCCGCGCTGGCAGCGGCTGGCCCTGCTGATGGCTGTGCTGCCCTTCTGGACATCGTATGTGGTGCGCTCTTATAGCTGGCTGCTCATCCTCACGCGCAACGGACTCATCGGGCAGACTATGGAAGCGTTTGGACTGGAGCCGGTTTCACTGGCAAACAGCCGCACGGGAACCGTTATCGGCTTTGTCCACTTTTTCGCTATGCTGCTCACGTTGACGATTTACGCCAACCTCGTGCAGATTGCCCCCAACTATCGCAAAGCCGCCGCAGACCTGGGCGCAAGCCCGTGGCAGACGTTTACACAGATTATCCTGCCGCTGAGTGTGCCGGGGATTGCTGTGGGCGCGTTCCTGACGTTTGTGCTGTGCGTGGGCGACTACATCACACCGGCCATCCTGGGCGGCAACAACGAGTTGCTATTGCCACAGGCCATCATGCTGCAAATTGAGCGTACCGGCAACTTCCCGCAGGCATCTGCGCTGGCAATGGTGCTGATGTTCGTGGTCACGTTTTCGTTTATCATCGCTGCGCCACGGCTGCGCATCGGGCGGGTGTAATCATGCAAAAATCGCTGCGCAATCTGCCGTTCATCATTTACATGGCGCTGTTTTATGCGTTTATCTTTTTGCCTGTGCT
>JBCCQC010000841.1:0-2012 GCA_039024535.1 Chloroflexota bacterium | reverse complement strand
TGGCAATGAACACCAGCAGCACACTTGTCACTGTCCAGAACCAGATGAACCGTGCTTTCGGCTCTCGCACACCGATAGCGATACCGGCCAGGATCAACACAAGTGCAGCATTGCCGTTCGCAAACGCATTTATCACGCTGTTGAGCAACTGCGCCGCGCCAAAGTTGTACACAATGCGCGTTTCATCTGTGGAAAGGGCCGCGCCGTAGAGCAAGACGGGGAACCACGGCAAAAACATCACGCCGCCAATCACGAAGCAGGCCAGCGTTTGCCAGTAACGCGGCTTCCTGAACTGAAAGATCAGGTGCCACAGGCCGAGCGCCGCCAGCCCGAACACCGTGAAATAGTGCGTATAGAGCAATCCGGCCACACTGAGCGTAAACAGGGTGTACCACAGTCGCTGCCGGGAGTTTGCACGGGTTACGCGCTCGTAAAGCCACAGGCACACACTCATCATCAGCACCAGCAACCCGTAAGGGCGCATGTCGCGCATGTAGTACATATAGAAGTAGCCTACACCCACGGTGAACACGGTGTATACGCCCACTTCCGGGGAAAAGTAATGGCGGGCGAGGTTGTAGGTAAATGCCAGCGCCAGCAGTCCGCAGAACAGCGAGAACACCCGCAGTACGAACGGTTCCCACCCGGCGATGTGGCCCCAGCCATACAGCAGCGTAAAATAGCCGGGGGCGTGCCACGGGTTGCCGGTCGCCAGATTCGCCAGTAAATCCACGTAGTTGAGTGGCCCGAAGTGCGGCATGGCCCCCACCTGACGCAGCGTTGCCATCTCGTCTGTCCACAGTGCCACGCTCATAAACGGCACTGTGAGCGCGGTTACCAGCAGCAGAATGAGCACGACTGCAAACAGTGCCCCGTGCGCCCTCATTTCCCCACGGAACACGCGAAATTACTCCTGTGCGGCGGCGGTGACGGTCTGGTTTTGCGCCTCAAGTGCGGCGTTGGCCGTAGCAGCGGCCTGTGTCGCTGTGGCGGCGATGTCGTCCTGCTCTCCACGTTCGGCGGCGGCGGTTTCCAGTCCGCGTTCCAGCGCACCAGATGTGGCAAGCTGCCGTACCTCGCTCAGTTCCTCGGTGATGATGATCTGGCCGGTGGGCTGTGGCGTGAACCCGCCCTCGGCAGCGGCCTGCGTTGCTGTGGCGACCACGATGGTTGCCAGTTCGCGGTTGATGCCTTCCACGGTTGTCTGGAAGTTTGCGGCCTGCTCACTGCTTACCGGGATGTATTCCTGGGCAAAGGCGTTGATGGTGGCGGCATCACGGGTGTAAAGCCGCTCAAAGTCCTCGATTGGGGCTTCGATGTCGAACAGGGCAATGGCGACTGTGTACAGTGCGAACAGCACAAATATGCTGCCGCCGAAGATGAGCCCGAAGCGCAGGTTGCGGCGGCGCAGCGCGGGCGTGAGCACCACCATGGGCGATGGTGCGTTGTCGTCGGCCACGCGCTCGACCTCGTGCAGCACGGCCCTGAGTTTGTAGCCGCTGTGTAGTGAAATTGGCGTGATGTGGTCAATCATGGCTGGCAGCGGCGTGGGTTTCGTTTCTATCAGGACGATGTTGGCTCCGGCGTCCAGTGCGCTGGCAATGGTGGCCTGTAAGTCTGCGTCTTTGATGCCATCCGGGGAAATGACCGCGACAAGCACGGTATTTTTGCCAATTTCCGCGAAGGTAAAGGCATTCTGTTGTAAATCCTCTGCCAGCCGCCGCGCAATCTTTTCGTCCGGCGGGGCATAGGCGATGGTCAGTGTTTTCATGGGGGTTCGTCGTGAACTCCGGTTCTGGTTGGCGTTTGTGTCGCATTGTGCCAGATTTCTCAAATGGTTAGAAGTGCCGAGGCCGGGTTTTCTATCGTCTGCTCATGCTGTGGCTTGCAGTGAGGATATGAATCTGCGTTACAATTTTGCCGTAAATCATGCACTATCTGGAGAGCGTTATGCCCCAACTTCCTGACGACATCAGCTATGAAGACTGGCTGAGATACGTGTTTGACCATCC
>JBCCQC010000840.1:0-2045 GCA_039024535.1 Chloroflexota bacterium | reverse complement strand
CCCAGGGCAACCGACCGCTGGAACGCGCCCCAGATGCCACGCGCCACGGCTGATCGCAAACCGTTCTTTTCCATATGATACAGCCCCTCCGCAGTCGTCCCACCGGGGCTTGTGACCTGATTACGCAGCACAGCCACGTGCTGGCCGCTGTCCATTGCATAGGCTGCCGCCCCACTGACGGTATGCATCACCAGCTTTTCCGCATCGGAACGTGAGAAACCCATGTGAACTGCGGCATCCATCATCGCTTCCATGAACAGGAACACATAGCCGGGGCCACTACCGCTAACTGCCGTTGCCATGTCCATGTACCGTTCTTCTGGAACCTGTATTGTCTCGCCCAGTGATTCCAGCAGTAGACGGGCCATTTCCAGCCCGTCTTCGCTCACGCTCTCTGTACCCAGCCATGCCGAAATTCCCCGACCAATAGAGGCCGGGGTGTTCGGGATGGAGCGCACGATATGCATAAATTCCAGCTTCTCAGACATGGTGGCGATGGTCACACCCGCCATAATGCTGACGACGACCTCAGCGTCACTCACACGACCGCCAATATCTGCCACCACTGCATCGAAAAACTGTGGTTTTACAGCCAGCACGACCACATCTGCATGTTTTACAGCTTCGGCGTTATCTGTGGTATGAGTAACGCTGTAGGTTGTTGTCAGGTGGTTACCACGCTCTGCGGATGGATCAGAAACGGTAATCTGTTCGGAGCGCAGCAGGTTATTTTTCAGCATCCCGCCGATCATCGCTGTGCCCATCATGCCGCCACCGATGAATGTTACGTTTTTGCCGCTGAACGCGCTCATGCCTTAGCCTCCACCCCCGGCAGCGCATAGGGCAGGTTCTCTATTAAATAGGCGGTAGCAGCCATCACACGATCCATCTGCACCTCCACACCAATGCCAATTCCCTCCGGCACGGCAATCGTGCTGTCTGGGCGAATAGCAAACGTGGGTTCGGCAAGGTCGGGATCATAGTAGCGGTCTGTGGCAGAAATATCGCAGGGCAGCGTTACGGCAGGTAGGCTGGCAAACGCCAGATTGGTTGCACGGCCCACACCAGTTTCCAGCAGGCCACCAATCCACAGGGGCACGTTGTTCTCTGCACAGAACTGGTAAATTTTGAGACTTTCGGTATAGCCACTCACACGGGCTGGCTTCAGGTTGATGATCTTGCAGGAACCCAGTTCAATTGCGAGCTGCGCGTCTGCCAGTGTGTGAATGCTCTCGTCAAGGCAGACGGGTGTTTCCAGTTCTGGCTGGAGTTTGCTGTGTTCGTAGATGTCGTTGTACGCCAGCGGCTGCTCCAGCATGAGCAGGTCAAAGTCGTCAAGCTGCTTCAGGTCGTCAATGTCATCCAGTGTGTAGGCACTGTTCGCGTCCAGCATCAGCATTACATCCGGGAACTCGCTGCGCACGCCCTGCGCCAGTTCCACATCCCAGCCCGGTTTAATCTTCAGCTTGATGCGGTCATAGCCCTGGTTGACACGCTTGTGGATGATTTCCAGCGTGGCTTCTACCGTGTCCTGCGTGCCGATGCTCACGCCAACATGAGCATGGCCGCGTGGCTCATGCTTTTCGCCGTTGATTTCCGGCAGTGCAGAGGCGAACAGGTCGGCAATACTCATCTCGTTGGTTTTTGCGAAGGCATCCCATACAGCAGCCTCTACAGCGTGGTGTGACAGTGGGTGCCCGCGTACCCGGCTGAGCAGCGCGGGAACATCCGTCGGGTGGTCAATCGTCTGATCCAGCACTTTCGGCACAAGGAACTCCGCCAGCACATGCAGCGCTGTGCCCATCGTTTCGTAGCTGTAGCCGGGGTTAATCTCGGCAGAGGCCTCGCCCCAGCCAATCACCCCGTCAGTCGTTTCCAGACGGATCAAAACCGCTGTTTTAAACGGTTCCTTACCAAAGCTCGTGCCCAGGCGTTCAACCAGTGGCATTGCCACCGGGTACGGCTTCACAGATGCAACAGTGATCGGTTTCAAAATTGGTTCTCCTCAATTCATCAATCGGATGCTTTTTCCAGCAGAAAAAATG
>JBCCQC010000839.1:0-2051 GCA_039024535.1 Chloroflexota bacterium | reverse complement strand
CGCTGTCCAGATGGCTGGTAGCCTCGTCCAGCACCAGTATACGCGGGTCTTTGAGGATCACACGGGCAATGGCAATCCGCTGCTTTTCCCCGCCAGAAAGCCGATAGCCGCGCTCTCCGGCTATTGTGTTGTAGCCGTTGTCCAGCCCCATGATAAAGTCGTGGATGTTGGCGGCTTTCGCGGCGCTGTGGACTTCTTCGATTGTCGCGTCCGGTTTTGCATAGAGCAGGTTGTTCAGAATGGTGTCGTTGAACAGATAGGTTTCCTGCGTCACCATGCCGATATTCTCTGCCAGCGCGTCCAGTTGCAGGTCGCGCAGGTCGTGCCCGTCCAGCGTGATGCGGCCTTCGGTCGGGTCGTACAGGCGTGGGATGAGGTACGTCATGGTGGTTTTGCCAGCGCCACTCGGTCCCACCAGCGCCACCAGTTCACCCGGCTCTATCTTGAACGAGATGTCAGTGAGCGCGGTTTCGCGTGCCTGGTGCTTCACGCTATCTGCGCTGTCGTCTTCCGGCTTCTCTGCGCCGTCAGTGCTTTTCGGCTTCCTGCCAGATTTTGTGTGTTCCCCGGCAGCGCCCACACGCTCTACGTCACTGAGCAGGCCGCCTGTGATGGCCGCGTAGTTGAACGTGACGTTTTCGAACACAATTGCGCCGCGTGCGTTCTCAATTTTGATGGCGCCCTCTCTTTCCGCGATGTCCAGCGGCAGGTCAATCACCTCAAACACGCGCTCAAAGCTGACGATGCTGGTCACAAACGCGACCGGGGCGGTAGCCAGCGCCTGCAATGGCCCGTAAAGCTGTGCCAGGTACGTGCCAAACGCAACAACCGTGCCGATTTCCAGACTGTCGTTAATCACCATATAGCCGCCAATCCAGAACACAATCGCCGTGCCAATCGCGCCAATCTGCGCGATGAAGGCGAATAGCTGCGTGCCCACAATTGCCCGCCGGATGCCAATATCGCGTACCTCTGCGGCATCGGTGCTGAACTGTGAGACTTCATCACCGCGCCGCCCGAACAGTTTTACGAGTAAGACCCCGCTCACGTTGAGCGTTTCGTTCATGCGGGCGTTCATGTCCGCGTTGTACTCCATCGCCTTTCGGACGAGGCCGCGCAGAAGTTTGCCTACGCGCTGGGCTGCGTAAACGAAACCGGGCAGCACCAGCAACCCGATAATCGTCAGCCGCCACTCCAGATACAGCATGACGCCAAGCGTGGCCGCAACGGTCAGCGCATTGGTGATAATATCCACAGTGGTGTTGCTGATGGCGTCCTGCGCGTTCACCACATCGTTATTCAGGCGGCTCATCAGTTCGCCGGTGCGCGTGTTAGTAAAAAAGCGCAGGCTCATGCGCTGCATGTGTTTGTACAGTGATACGCGCAGGTCATAAATCACACCCTCGCCCACGCTGGCGTTTAACCAGCGCTGCACAATGCGCAGCAGCGCGGAAAATATCGGGATGATGAGCAAGGCCAGCGCCAGCATATTCAACTGCGAAAGGTTCTGGTTCGGCAGGGTACGGTCAATCAACTGCCGGATAATCAGCGGGGAAATGAGGCCCAGCCCGGTAGAAACCAGAATCAGGGCCAGCATTGCGGCAATTTTACCCACGTAGGGCCGCGCATACGTCAGCACGCGCCGCACCAGTGCCCATGTGACCTTCTGATTTGCGTCCTCGTCCGGGCTGTTGTCAAACACATAGCGGTACATGCCACTTCTGCCCATAGTGTTCCCCTCTTTCCTGTGCGGGTGCTAATTGTTCTATGTTAGTGTGTCTATCTCAAGAAAGCACTCAGTAATCCGGTCAGCATTCTAACAGCATTACCTGCCCGAATGTGTGGGATGACAAGAAAGTCTATTATAGAGGGCAGCGCAGAGTCTATTGCGACCGGCGTTTATCGGAACGTCATCTGTGATGAGAAGGTGGTTGTATACGGCGTCAGTGTGAACGCACGCCGCGCCACAGAACTGTGGGCTTTGAATGTGATGAAATCGTGGCGGGCCTGACTTCGTAATTCAGGGAAAGACAGGTATATTTACTGATGCG
>JBCCQC010000838.1:0-2054 GCA_039024535.1 Chloroflexota bacterium | reverse complement strand
TTAATCAGTTTTTTCATTGCCCACCTCCGCGTGAAATTCAATAAAAATGTCTAAATTACGTTGTCTGTGGGGACGTAACATATGACGTCCCCACGGGATTTCCATCAGATATTTTTGTTCAATACGCCAGTTCAGTTTCCAGCCGGTGCCCGTCTGCGGCAAACAGGCTCACGTAATCCAGCGGACACTCAACGTAAACAGTGGTGCCCGGTTCGTAGTTCTGGGTGTATGGCACCTTCGCCTTGATGACCACATCGCCAATCTGAATGGTCATGAGGTGCTGGCCGCCAACAACAACTGAACTACGCAGCACGGTTCCTTCAACTGAATTCGGCATCGGTTCCTCATAGACCGTCACACGCTCTGGCCGGATGCCCACCACCACATTGCTATCACCATTTAAGCCGCTGATGCGTGTGGGTTGTGCAAAAAGTGGATCATTCAGCATGGGCTGTTCGCCGTCTCGGTTCACGGTGTAATCCACGAAGTTCATGCCAGGGTTGCCCAGGAACCAGCCACCAAACCGTGAGTTCGGGTCGTTGTAAATATCGCGGGGGCGGCCACGCTGGATGATTTTGCCGCTCTGCATCAGCGCGATTTCGTCAGCGAGTGTCATGGCTTCGGTCTGGTCGTGCGTCACGTAGATAATTGTCTGCGCGTGCTGCTTTACCAGCCCCTTGAGGGCGCGTTTTAGCTGTACTTTCGCGCTCACGTCCACGTTGGTAATCGGCTCGTCAAACAGGATGATCTGTGGCTGACGTGCAACCGCGCGGGCAACAGCGGCCTTCTGGCGGGTAGCGTTATTCAGTTCTGCGACCGGCTCATAGGCTACGTCCATCAAATCCAGTGATTCCAGCGTTTCTGTAACGCGCTGTTTGCGCTCTTTCGCGCTGATGCGTTGCTGGCGCAGGGGGAGTTCCACGCTGCTGAATACGGTGGTGCCCCGGTAAACTACTGGATACTGGAACACCATGCCGATGTTGCGCTGGCTGGGCGTGAGGTCGGTGACGTTCTGGTCTCCGAAGTAAATTTCGCCGGAAGTCGGCTCCTGCAACCCGGCAATCATACGCATGAGCGTCGTTTTCCCACATCCAGACGGCCCCAGCAAACACGTTACGGAAGACGACGGAAATGTAATGCTGATGTCATCTACCGCAATCGTCGGGCCGAACTCGCGGCGCAGTTTTTCCAGACGGATTTCACTTGCCATCAGTTCACCCCCTGCCCGATGCGTTCGCTATCGGCATAAATGGTCATGTCCTCCGGGCGAACACCGATCTGTGCGCTGCCCTCCGTCATTGCCTCTACATCAGTCTGGCGCACAACCGCCTCCAGCGTGATACCGTTCGCATCCAGGTACACCAGCAATTCGCCGCCAAGGTCTTCAATCAGCGTGATCTCTGCGGGCAGTGTCACTATACCGTCATCTGTGGCGGGGTTGATATTGATGTGCTGTGGACGCAGCGCCACCAGTACATCGCCGCTCTGCCCATTGGTAGACGTGGCAAAGTTCATCAGTGGTGTGTCACACTGGCCGTTGCTCAGCGTACCGCCCATAATATTGGCTGACGGATAGCCGAGCAGTTGCATGGTGCGTACATGCTGTGGACTGCCGTATACAGTCTCAAGGTCGCCGGTTTCAATTACCTTGCCCTCATCGAAAACGTGAATGTCTTCGGCCAGCATCAGCGCCTCCAGAGGGTCTGAGGTGGTGTAGATGAACGTGGCGTTCAGGTCAATCTGCATCTGGCGCAGGTCATCAAAGAGCTGTTCGCGCAGTTTAAAGTCCAGCCCGGTGAGCGGATCATCCAGGATGAAGATTTCAGTCTTCTTCACAATGCCACGCGCAATAGCGACACGCTGCTTTTCACCGCCGCTGCACTGATCCGGCGTTTTTTCTAGCAGATGCCCGATTTTGAGCTGCTCGGCGGTCTGCTCCACAATGGGTTTATAGGTGCTCTCTGCCACGCCCAGCAGCTTGAGCGGATAGGCGATGTTGTCGCGTACCTTATAGTGCGGGTACAGTGCGAACGACTGCGGCACATAGCCGATGT
>JBCCQC010000837.1:0-2087 GCA_039024535.1 Chloroflexota bacterium | reverse complement strand
GGCCGCTGGAACTGATACTCCACCGTAATTGCCAGTGTCCCGCTGCGGTTACGCCTGCCCGATGCACTCACAACCTCACCCCACACAAGCTGACCGCGCTTTTCCAATCCCCGGCGCTTCATCGTCACCTGCAAGCCAGAAAGGAACAACCCCAGCACGAACACATTATACAGGAACGCACCCACCGTCCACGCAGATGCCACCGGAATCGCCCCCTGTGGCGCAGGCGCACCGGCTCGTGTGAATGCACCGATACCGCTCCATAAAGAAACTGTATACACTATCAGGCCAATCCCCACCGCAAGGAGAACCAGCCCCACAATAAACACCAGCCGCGCCCCCAATGGCGGCAACGACCGGGAATCCCCCGTCACAACATCTTCATTGGCCGGGTACAACAAAAAGTAGCTTTCCGGGACGGCAGCACCTTCTGAAGTCACCTCAGTTTGCTGCGTCTGACGGTTATTGCTGGTTTCTGGCAATGCAATAGATTCTTGCGTGGCAGTGGCAGCAGGGGTCGTCGCTGGTTGTGATGCAGCGGGCTGTTGCGTGGGTGTGGCGGGCTGTGGCGCAGGTGTGGCAGATGCCGTAGCCTGTTGCACGGGTGCGGCAGGCTGTGGCTGCGCGGTTTCCGGGGTGGATGGTTGCGCAGCAGGTTCAGCAGGTTGCTGAGGGGTGGGTTGCGGATTCTCGGCCATGTGGGGTCTCCCGGTATAAACGCAGGCTTTTCATCACACGGCCATTATAACCACATCGCAATTTTCGTCCAACATTTGCTACTCGTAACGGAACACGCGCCGCAGGCCATCGCTCATCAGGTTGATGCTCACGATAAACAGCACAATCGCCCCTGCCGGGAACCACAACGCCCACGGCGATGTCGCCAGCTTATCCCGCGCATCCAGCACCATCGTCCCCCACTCAGGCGACGGTGGCTGCACACCCAGCCCCAGAAAACCGAGACTCGCCACAAGGAAAATCGCATAACTCAGCCGCAAAGACGCCTCTACCACCAGCGCAGGCAGTACACCGGGGAAAATTTCACGGAACAGAATGTACAATGACCACTCCCCACGCAGTTTCGCTGCCTCTACAAAGCCACTATCGCGTATGTTCAGCACTGCACTGCGGATGACCCGCGTCACAATCGGCACATACAGCAACACAATTACCAGCGTGATACTGATATTCGTCGCCCCGAATGTCTCGACAAACACACTTTCAGTATTATTCAACACCGGCACAAATGTCGTCAGCATCACCAGCGCCAGCACCAGGGCCGGTATCGCCAGCAGAATATCCAGCGCACGGCTTACCACTTCGTCTACCCAGCCACCCGCATAACCTGTCGACAGCCCGATAACCGTACCTATTGCCACAGAAATCAACGTCGCTATGGCCGGTAGCCCGATGGTATCCCGCGCACCCCACAGCACCCGGCTGAACACATCACGCCCCTTATCATCCGTGCCGAATGGAAACTCCACAGAGGGCGGTATCTCACGCAGGGCGCGGCGGTCGTCTGCGCGGATGATTTCGCGGAATGAGTAAGGCGCGACTGCCGGCCCGATAATTGCCAGCAGAATAAACAAAAACACAATCATCATACCCGTAAACGCCAGTGGACGCTGCGCCATCTGCACAAAAAACTCACGGGTTGCACCCAGTGTGCGGGCCAGCGCACCAGCGCTATCACCGCGTCCGGGTTTATCTGCGGATGAATCAATTGAGGCCATAAGTTGAGCCGCTCTTATATCGTTTTAAGTAGGGTTTCCCCGGCGGGAACCGGGAATTGCAGGTGATTCTGTGGGGGTGCCAGCGGGCAAACCCAGCGTTCATTATAGTAGCACGATGGATGGTAGGCATAGTTAAAGTCCAGTACCATTTCGGTATCTGTCCCACCAAGGTCAGCCCCCTTGATTGTGTCGTACAGGTAACGCCCACCGCCATAAGAGCCAGTACCGTTCGTACCATCACGGAACGGAACAAAGATGCCACCACCATAGCCCTCAATCCAGAACACACCGAGTGTACCCGTGCCCGCTGGCAGCGTGAACGTGACCTGCGCAACCTGCGTCATCGTAAAT
>JBCCQC010000836.1:0-2090 GCA_039024535.1 Chloroflexota bacterium | reverse complement strand
CTCAATCTTCAGAAAATCATCCTGGCTGCCTGTGTAGATCACGGTACTGCTATCGTCGCTGATCATAAAGTCGTATACATAACTATTCTCGATGGTTGGCTGGTCGAGCTTTATAGATGTGCCACCATCAATCGGTACACTGTATAACGCTGGCCGTCTGTCAAAGCTCATGCGTGCTGTGTAGATGACCCACCTACTGTCCGGGCTAATGTCAAAATCCTCCACACGCCCTTCCATTCCGAAAGGAATACTGAGTTTGATCGGTATACCGCCTGCAATGGGCACACTGTACAACTCGCGTACATCGTTTGTATCCTGTTCGGCGCTGTAAACAACGGTGCTACTGTCCGGGCTGATTTTGAACCTGAAGATACTGCCCCGGAATACCAGTGGGGCGTTTAGCTTTGTCGTATTTGAGGACTGTGCGAGGGTATCGGGTGGTACCCCGGTGAACAATAGCAGCGCAGCAGCAATCACGGGCAGGAAGCGCGTAAGGGAATGACGCATATTGTGTGACCTCTCGTATGTGACCTTTATATCAATAGTACGTTCATTGTAGCAGCACCGGGGCACGCCATGCATGTCATAGACAATTCAATGACAATATCATCGCGTTTGCCGCAGCCACTCCAACAGATCGTGCCACGAGATAAACAGGCCAACTGACCCATATCGTTACTGCTTTCCTTACTATTATTCTTATAATCCTGATATTCCAACACAGGCGAAAGCGGACAGATCATGGCTAACAGAAGAAGATTCAGGATCCAGCGCCAGCAGAAACCGGAGCAATCCGACATTTGTCCGCACTGCGGCCACCAGAACCGACACCTGCGTGCAGTGTGTTCCATGTGCGGCCAGCACATGCCAGCCGCTCACCCAGACCACGGGATCACTACAAAGCGCCTCAGGCGGCCTCGTCTCGTCATCCCAACACGGCGGCGACACCGAAACCCCGCCGCAAAAGACCATCTACAGCAGGGTGTGATCTACCTGAAACACGTCGCATCGCGCCAGTTTGTAGAGTACCCACTGCGTAATGGCCTGATTACAATCGGGAGAAGCGACGATACACAGGGCATCCAGCCTGATATTGACCTGACCCCCCTGAAAGCTCAGATTCATGGAGTTAGCCGGTTACACGCTGGGCTGCGCTATGAACGGAACCAGCTCTATCTCAAGGACATGGGCAGCGTCAACGGCACGTTTTACAACGGCAGGAAGCTCATCCCGGAATCATATCGGCTGGTTGCGTCCGGCAGCCATCTTCAATTCGGGTCACTGGGGCTACGCATCGGCTTCAATTCAACCACACAATAGCGATTTACCGCTCTCACAGCGCCAGCAAACGCGCAAACCGCTCCCGCGCCGCAGACCACTGTGCCGTATCCTCTGGCATAAACCGCTTGATGGGGTAGCTGCGCCGCACCACTGCCCGCGCCTCATGAACATCGGCAATTTCGCCGGTAGCAATCAACTGCACCAGTCCGTTGCCAATGGCCGTCGCCTCTATCGGCCCTGCCTCTACCGGGATGCCCGTGGCATTGGCAGTCATCTGGCACAGCAGCTTATTTTTTGCGCCCCCGCCCACAATGTGGATCACATCCACGGCCCTGCTGCTGGCGGCCATCTGCTGGCGCAGCACATGGTCATACTTGAGTGCCAGACTTTCCATCACACAGCGGATAATCTCCGGGCGCGTTTGTGGTACAGGCTCACCGGTCTGTTTGCACACCTCCTGGATGCGAGCGGGCATATCCCCCGGCGAGAAAAACACCGGGTTATCGGGGTTCATCAGCGAACGGAAGGGCTGCGCACTGCTCACATCAAAGATAATGGCATAATCAGCAGTCGCATCGCCCATATGCCACTTCCGGCGGCACTCCTGCACCAGCCACATGCCCATAATCATACTCAACATGCGGTACGTGCCCCCATAGCCGCCCTCGTTGGTCACACCAGCAGCAAACGCCGCCTCCGACGTAATAGGCGCGTCCACCTCCAGCCCGAACAGGCTCCACGTACCGCTGCTGCAATACGCAAAGCGCTCACTCTCCGCAGGGACGGCGACCACCGCACTGGCGGTATCG
>JBCCQC010000835.1:0-2097 GCA_039024535.1 Chloroflexota bacterium | reverse complement strand
TTCCGCAATCTGGTGCATATCCAGCGCAAAATCCTCACGAGACTGCATAATGTCGAAGCCCTCGGCATACGCCTGCATCATACCGTACTCAATGCCATTGTGAACCATCTTCACAAAGTGGCCGGTACCCGCTTTCCCCACATGTCCCCAGCCAAGATCAGCAGCAGGGGCCAGCGTTTCTAAAATCGGCTTCAGGCGCTCCACCGGCTCATCCTCACCGCCCACCATCATACTGTAGCCCTCTTTGAGGCCCCACACGCCGCCGCTGGTACCCACATCCACAAAGTAAATGCTCTTCTCTGCCAGCGTTTCCGCACGGCGGATGCTATCTTTGTAGTTGCTGTTGCCACCATCAATAATCGTGTCACCTTCAGAAAGCAGGTCTGCGAGGCTGTTCACTGTGCTTTCCGTTGGGCCGCCAGAGGGCACCATTACCCACACACTGCGCGGGGCCTCCAGCTTGCTCACAAGGTCGGCAAGATCACTGGCCCCGGTAACGCCAGGGTGATTCGCCGCCTGTTCTACTGCGTCTGCGTTCAGGTCGGTAACGACCAGCGTATGACCACCTTCTGCAAGGCGCGTGGTCATGTTTGCGCCCATCTTGCCCAGTCCGACCATTCCGAGTTGCATAGGTTATTCCTTCCTCGTTGGTATGTCAATTTAACTCCACTATAGCGTATTTGTACACGATAGCGGAGTTAAACTCTGTGAACCGGCCTACATAATACAGAAAAACCCCGCGCATCATACAAAAGATGATGCACGGAGTGGGGATATTACCTGCTAGCTGGCCGTGTTCGACTGTGTCGAAGAGGGTGTGCTCGTGGCGGTGGCGCTGGTGTTTGTGGCGCTCACCGTTGTGTCATTGGCGGTAGGTTTTGCTGTGCCAGCCTTCGCAAGGTCAAGATCATCGTTTTCTGCTGGTTCTGTTTTCTTCTCGTCGTCCTCGTCCTCCTCCTCATCTTTGAACGCCGCGAGGAAGCTGCGAGCTTTTTCTTCCGTGGTGGCGCTGTCCAGCGAGGGCAGGCCATCGCGCTTGCCAGCGTTCTTGACGAGTGATTGTTCGGTTTCCTTCTGGGCCTGGCTTGCCTGCTGAATCCAGATGGAGCGTTCATCTTCAAAGATGCGCTCGATACTCGTCACAAACTCATCAATGCGCTCCGGTTCTGCACGTTCTGCATCCGTCAGGTTCTCCCAGCGGATAATCTCAGAGTCCAGGCGGTTCGCCGTGACCTGATACAGACCGTAGTTGCTGCCAATCAGGTTCAGTTGCAGGTGCGTGTTAATGGCAACCACTGCCGCCGTCGTGATAACAATGTACGGCTCTAGCTGGATAGCAGCCAGCACCGAACTGATCACACCCACACCCAGCAGCACCCGCCGCCAGTCTTTAATCCGCTCGTAGTCCTCGTAGATTTTCTTCACGTACCAGTCACGCTGCGGCACCACCCGGTAGAGCAGGTATAAATCAACGGTCAGCTTATTAAAGCCATCATCTTGATTCGGGTAGTAACGCCCCGGCAGCCTGCCGCTGGCCCGCTGGTCACTGCTGGTGATGTGCTTGACCGTTTCGAACCGATGTGGACGACGGAAGCGGCGAAGCGGCATCGTCAGCGCCAGACCCACACGGCGCGGGATGGACAATTCATAGCGCTGCGGCTTATCTGACGTAACCTGTAGCGACGGCGGCGCGGTTTCCAGGCTCACAATTTCGGCATTAATCTGCTCAAGCCGCTCCAAAAACTTGTTACGAATGTCGCGGGTACCCTCCACCATATTGCCATAAACCCCGGCCATCATACGGTACAGGTAGATCTCACTGCGGATGCGGTCGGCCCCGGCGCGGTACATAATCCACGCACGCAACGGCGTAAACTGCGACGCATAGCTCAACAGCGCGGTCGTCGTGGCAGAAAGGATCAGCAGGATCACGCTCAGTGCCTGGCGTGCATTACCACTGAGGAACATCAGAATATTCGTCATAAAACTGGAAAACAGCGGGATTTCCAGCGAGAAGAAATAGGCAGCAATGCCCACCATCCCCTCGTTAGCCCGTGCAAAAACAGTACCCATCCCCGGCAGCGTATTAATCACAGC
>JBCCQC010000834.1:0-2105 GCA_039024535.1 Chloroflexota bacterium | reverse complement strand
GTAAATCCCCGGTGACATCACCAGCGCCATCACCGCAGTCACTGCCCCGGCACCCATAACCGCTACCCGCGTAAACACGCGCCCGAACAGAGAACGGCGTGCAGATTCCAGCAGCCACAGCGACCCGACTACCCCGGCCAGCATCACACCCGGCACTGCCGGGATAACATAGCGCCCGTGCTGCTCCCAGAATGGCAGGCGCACAGCATACAGCACAATCAGCGCGAACGCCCACACTAACGGTACGAACGCAATCGGCTTGAGGTTGCGGCGAACCGCTATAACCACAAACCACACCATACCCGGTATCAGCAGCACCTGCCCACCCACGAACGGCGGCACAGTCATCTGCCACAGACGATATGGCAAGCTGAGAACCTGCCGGGGCGCGAACTGCATTTGCTTCGCCGCCGATGTATTGGGCAGCAGGCCACCCGTTAAACTCAGGTTGAGCCAGAGATACGGCGCGATGAATATGGCGAATCCGACTGCCGCGCCACCAACCCATAACAACGCATATTTCAGTCGTAGGGGCGAGGCCATGCCTCGCCCGACCGCGAATAACCACGCCAGCCCACACAAACCAGCCAGCACAATACCCTCAGGGCGCGTGAGTATTGCCAGCGCACTGACCGCGCCAAACACCCCACCCCGTACCAGCGTGGGCACAGTATCGCGGTTGCGGGTGTCGTCATGTTCCCGCCAGATGAGCAGCGGCAGAACCAGCGTCCACAGGGCAAACAGCGCCGTTTCCATCCCGGCGGCAGCGGCCCATATCAGATGCCACTCCATCACAAGAAATAACCCGGTGATTAACCCGACATAGCGCAGCTCTGGTGCAGCACGGTCTGCGAGGTGTGCGCCACACACAGCAATACCCCACAGTGCGAGTGCGCCCATGCCATGCGTCCACAGCCGGAACGGAATGCCCACGGTATATCCGGCTGCAAGCATCACTGTATACAGTGGCGCAGTGGAGGCCGCGCTCGGCTGGCCGGGAATGAGTGACCACTCGCCGCGTGTGCCGAAGTTGCGCCCGTAGCTCTGATGAATCCAGCTATCATCCAGCGGGAAATTGCCCCCGGCTACGGCCACATGCAGCGCCACCAGCCCGGTAGCTAAGGCCAGAAACAGCAGCCAGCGCAGGTTATTCAGTCGCGTCAACATCAATGCGGTACAGCCTTACACGATCATCATCAAGTGGGATTTCTGTCAGGAAAGCGGGTAGATTCGCTGGAATATCGGCCAGCAGTTCCGGCGCGGCGAGTGCAATGCCATCTTCGGTGACAAATTCGAGAAACAGGTAGTCTATGTTGTACTGCGCCGTAATCTCCGGGATTATACCGGGCGGCGCATTGTCCGGGAGTACGACACCGCCGCGTCCCGTCCAGTAGTAAAGCTGTGCCGGGTCGTTAATCATGACACGTGCCCCATCAGAAAGTGCCATATTCAGTTGCTCGGCATCGTAAGGGCGCTCCGGTGCGCCGCCACGCGACGACACAAACGACAGCACCGCTACCACACCGACAATCCCGACCGTGAACACACGCTTTGCCTGCACAGCGTTCCATTTGCGGCGACGTTTAGCTATCCAGTCCACCACATCATCCAGCCCGACGATACCCAGCGCAGCCCAGAACGGAAACAACGCCGTCGCGCTGTGGAACAACCCGCCACGGCTCCCCGGAAAGGGAAACACCAGCGTCATCGCCATGTGCAGCCCCACCGCATAGATCCAGAACGGCGTCAGGAACGGGTCGCGCCGCCGGTTCCAGAGGCCAATCACCATCAGCGGAGCCAGCACAATCACACCTTCAATTGCTATAAACGTGCCGATGCCCGTAGATAGCCCCTGCCACCGGGATTCCAGCAGCAGCGACCAGCCGCCACTCTGCCAGAAGGTTTGCGGCGTGGCGTCCGGGGGATAGGCGAAGATGTCGTTGTATTCGGTGTACCAGATGCCCTGCGCTCCGCCCACGGGCAGCGGCGAGCCAATCAGTTGCAGGTTCCGCGCCGCCCACGGCGACATGACGACAACATAAGCGACAACCAGTGCAAATGTTGCGGCCAGCGTAAACCGTAGGGGCGAGGCATGGCCTCGCCCG
>JBCCQC010000833.1:0-2114 GCA_039024535.1 Chloroflexota bacterium | reverse complement strand
TCAGTGAGAGGCTGTTTATGATGGGTGCTTCTGTCACGCTGGAAGTGGGCAAAAACCGTCTGGAGGCGATCGGGGAGGTTGAAGAAACCGCAGATTTAATCCGCTACTGTATTGATGCGATGGAGGCTAACAATGGCTTCCAGAAGGGTATGGATAACGAAACGCCGCAGACTGAAAATCAGAGTGTGCTGAAGCCGTATGGTGTGTGGGGTGTGATTTCGCCGTTTAACTATCCGTGTGCGCTTTCTGGTGGGCCGGTGGGGGCTGCGTTGATTGCCGGGAACACAGTGGTGCATAAACCGGCGGCAGAGGCTCCGCATGTTACGTACCTGCTGGCGCAGTGTTTTGTGGACGCAGGTATTCCGGCGGGGGTGTATAACATGGTCACGGGCGGGGATGACCCGGGTAAGGCCATTGTTGCCAGCCATGAGATTGCCGGACTGACGTTTACCGGCAGCTACGAAGTGGGCATGAGCATCATCAAAGACTTTACGACGGCGACGGGCTATGTGCGCCCGGTGATTGCGGAAATGGGCGGCAAGAACCCTACGATTGTGATGTCACAGGCTGATATTGAAAAGGCGGCCAGCGGCGTGATGCGCTCTGCGTTCGGTGCGACGGGGCAGAAGTGTTCGGCGTGTTCGCGGGTGTATGTTCACAGCAGCGTGAAGGACGAGTTTACGCGCAGGCTGGTAGAGATGACTGACCAGCTTAACGTGGGCGACCCGACACTGCGCGACACGTACATGGGGCCACTCGTGGACGAACGGGCTTACAATGCGTATCGCAGCTATGTAGATGCCATGCGTGTGGACGGCAATATTTTGACGGGCGGCGAGATTGTGGACGGTGCAAATGGCTATTACGTGATGCCCACGGTGGTGGATGGCCTGCCGCAGAATCATGACCTGTGGCAGAAGGAGATGTTTGCGCCGATTGTGACGATTGCCAGTTTTGATGACCGGGACGAGGCGATGCAGTGGGCCAACGACGTTAAAGTGGGGCTGACGGCGGGGTTCTTCAGTGAGGATGAGAGCGATATTGACTGGTTTCTGGGTCATATTGAGGCGGGTGTGCTGTATGTGAACCGTGCGGGTGGCGCTACCACGGGGGCGTGGCCGGGTTACCAGGCGTTTGGGGGCTGGAAGGGCAGCACGGGCACGAATAAGGCGGCAGGTAGCCATTACTATCTGCAACAGTATATGCGTGAACAGAGCCATACACGGGTCAGTGGCTGATGCAATGCTGGGCGTCTGTGTACCTGAGTATAACGCCCCTGTAACCTCACCGGTAGGAACGCAGTTGCCCCGGTTATGTGGGGCGATGCAAACACGTTACAATTCCCATAAAACGGGAGTGAAAACGATGACACAGACCACAACAGGGATACAACGCATTGCCAATGATTATGGAACTGCCGCGCTTATCGTGGGCGTGCTGCTGGTGTTCGGACTGCTGCCCTTTGGCGCAGATTTTATGGGCTACAGCACCAACATCTATACCGAACTCATCAGCGTAGCCGTGACAATTCTCATTCTGGACAGGCGTGCGCAGCGTCGGGAGGAGGTGCGGCGTGCCGATGAGAAAGCGAGAGAGGCAGAACGTCAGCGTGAGGAACGGATTGCTCGTATCATCCGTGAGATGCGCAGTCCATTTGGCGATGTTGCTGCGGATGCTGTGAAGGAAGCATTGCATCTTTTCAAAGATGGCACGTTCGAAGGTAACAATAGTTTGTGGCAGGTAAACCTGAGTGGACATTATTTTGAAGAAGTTCAACTTGCTGCGGCAAATTTATATGGTGCTGACCTGAGCAAAGCGTTTCTGCTCTGCACCAGTTTAAAGGGCGCTATTCTGACGCGAGCAAACCTGACCGACGCTACACTGATCCTCACAGATTTATCAAATGCAAACTTGACACAAGCAAATCTGACAGGCGCTACCCTCGAAGAAGTGAACATTATCGGGGCAATAGTTTATGAGACTATTACTTGACCAAAAAAGTTATCATGGATATAAGCGGGCTAATTTGGTTCGTGCCTGTGTTAAATCGAAGCACCATTCAACTTTAGCCTGTTGTAGATTTCGCCGTACGGTCCAATTGTGAACGACGTGGG
>JBCCQC010000832.1:0-2166 GCA_039024535.1 Chloroflexota bacterium | reverse complement strand
GCGTTCGGGTCGCCGATACCGTAAATGCAGCTTACGGACGCGACAATCAGCACATCGCGGCGACTGAGCAGTGATGCAGTCGAGGCCAGACGCAGGCGCTCAATGCGCTCGTTGATGTCCGTTTGCTTTTCAATGTACAGGTCGTGGCGCGGGACGTAGGCTTCTGGCTGGTAGTAGTCATAATAGCTGACGAAGTATTCCACGGCGTTGTTCGGGAAGAATTCTTTGAACTCTGCGTAGAGTTGTGCGGCGAGCGTTTTATTGTGCGCCAGCACAAGCGTAGGGCGCTGCGTTTCCTGCACCACATGCGCCATCGTGAACGTTTTACCCGTGCCCGTCGCGCCGAGCAGCGTCTGCTTGCCGAGTCCGTCGTTGACCCCGGCCACGAGTTCTTTGATAGCGCGGGGCTGGTCGCCGGTGGGGCTGAACTCACTATGCACCTGAAATTCTGGCATGTCTCACCTGTTATCTCGCTGATTAGAACGGATGTATCAGTATAGCAGATGAGGCAACGACCGGGTATGTGTGAGTTGATGCTACTCGTGGTCTTTTAGCTGGCTGATAAACAGATCACCCCACCCGGCAATGGTTTCTTCAAGGCGTTCGGTGCAGTCACAGTGCGAGCAGGCCCAGTAGTCGGTGCCGTTCTCGTGGAGGCAGTTGGCGCGGTTGTGCGCGTCTTTGACGGTCTCCAGATCAAAATATGCTTCCCAGTAGGGGCGTTCTTCCTCCAGCGGGATGCGGCAGTAGCACACTTCCACCCACACCACCGTATCGTCTTCCAGCAGACGGGCGTGGTTCATATTGCGGATGTACTCGCCACCGGCAACGCTCCCCATGCCGAGTGTACCGTCCTTGATGGCATTCAGCAGAGCAGTGTGTTTGCCATGTTTTACTTTTGCCTTCACCAGATAACGCATAAAACCATCTCCATACACTTTTGTAAGTATTATAGCAGCCAGCGATGGGTTAGCATCGATTGACTAAACACCGTATTGATTTAGAATGGGATTATGACTTTCGACATAGAGTAAAGGTTGCGATACTGTTTATGAAGTCTTCCCACATGCTTGCCCTGATAGGTTTTTTGTTGCTGGTTCTGCTGGTGGTGATGACGGTTTTTATCCCGCATCCGTCCGGTGTAGCTGTTGCACAGAGTGATAGTGTACGCACGGATACACCCATGCCAACTGCCTCACCGGAAGCATCGCAGATATTAAGGGTTAATGTGCTGGACGATTCCAGTGATGGTGTCTGTGACCAGAACCATTGCAGCCTGCGCGATGCTATTACTGTGGCAAATCAATTACCGTTCGGAAATATCTATATTTCTCTCTCAGAAGGAACGATCATTTTTGATGAGCCGGATAACAATGGCAGTGTGGAAAGTGGAGCAGCGAATGCCCTGCCAATTATCCAGAACAATGTTGAGATATGGGGTAGAAGTAGTGTTCTGGAGATCGATGAGAATGCACACCCTATGCGCTTTTTCGAAACAAATGCCCGACTCAAACTGTGGTCTGTCACATTGAAGAACGGTAATGCCGGGACTGGCAATGGCGGGGCCATCTACAGTAATGCGGAGTTAATCGGCTTGCAGGCCGGGTTTGAAAATAACAGCGCCAGCAATGGTGGGGCCATCTATCACACAACGGCTGACCATGTTGCTTTTGACCAGAGCAGTTTCCTCAACAACACGGCGACAACTGCCGGTGGTGCGATTGCACGTCCGGTGGGGGCGCAGGTGTTTAACCGGCTGGCGTTGCTCAACAGTGATTTTACGGGGAACGTAGCAGGGATACGCGGCGGCGCGGTTTACAGCAACGGGAATATTGATGTGTCCGGTAGTCGTTTTGTTGGCAATGTTGCAGAAGCGGGCATCGAAGGGGAAGGCCATGTATATTACACCGATGCAGCAGGCTCCGGTGTTTCGCAGACGATCTACAACAATTGCATTACAGCCAACGGTGCGGAGGCGCGTCCTCATGCTCCGTATGCACTATATTCAAATGATGGGGTAATTGAGGCGAGTTATAACTGGTGGGGGGGCACAGACGATACATATATTGTGCCATTTAGCTTTAACGCTAGCCTTGAACCGATACTAATTGATCCAGTGGCTGACTGCCCCAACATACGGATTCCCTTCGCATTGCTAAAAACCCG
>JBCCQC010000831.1:0-2173 GCA_039024535.1 Chloroflexota bacterium | reverse complement strand
CCCCTGCCAGCAATGGGAGAAATGTAAGACCGTGGCCGTCTGGCTGCCGCTGTGAAAGTTCGTGCTCAAGGTTAGTACTTGCAAGGTTCAGTGTACCGGTGGCCCATTCATAGATGTTCCCGCCTTCACTGGTGGCACCACCAATAAGCTGTCGGCTCCGGTCAACATGGTAGGCCCACAGGCCACCCGGTATCACTGAATGCCTATTCGATATGACTATGCGAAGTGCTGCTGTTGTCCCGATTGTCAACACCAGATGCTCCTGATGCACCCCACCGCTGCCGATATTGGCCGCCGCACCATCACCCACCGGCAGGTAAAACGGCACCTCACGAAGCGCAGGCCACATCAGCGCATAATCTCCCTCGAGACCCCGCTGCGCATCGTACACATCTGCCAGCGCCGGGAATTGCTCCTCCGGCATTTTCAGCATATCCAGCAGTGCCGCATCCCATGTCAGTTCATGACGGTTCAGCAAACCCGACCACGACGACACCGAAAAACTCGCCGGAACAGCCTGCCCGAACCACGCCCGATACAGATACGTGCCAAAATCGAGCCACTGTGCGACCCCTGCCACCACCTGCGGCTGTGTTTGTTGCAGCCACAGCAGCCGCCCCGGATGATACGCCGTGTGGTTCGGGCAGCCAGTACGCTGGTGCATCACGTCCACGTCAGTTCTATCCGCTAACTGCCGCACAGCCCCCGCGCTGCGCGTATCGGCATAGGTAAACAACGGCGTCACCGGGTTGTTGTCCGCATCCACGCCCATTAAATTGCCAACGAACGTATCCATGCCCACAGCCGTAATGTGCTGCGCCCGTTGATGTTCCAGCGCCCCGCTGACCGCTTCTTCCACCAGCCCGCGCAGTTCCAGCGGGTCTGCCGTAGACGCCCCATCTACGTCTGTGTGAAATGTGTGCTTGCAGCGTGAAACAGACTCCCCAATGATGTGGAGGTCTTCATCCACCAGCAGCGCCCGCACAGACGAACTGCCGATGTCAATTACGAGTGTGGTCATACGGGGTTATTCCAGACGGATACGCGGGTTCAGTAAGGCATAGAATACATCGGCCAGCAGGTTGCTGAAGGCAAACGCAAACACAATCACCATCGTCACGGCCTGCAACACGGGGATGTTCTTCTGGTTCACCGCATCCACCAGCAGTGAGCCAATACCCGGATAGCGAAACACGTTTTCAATCACGACGATGCCGCCAATCAACCAGCCAATGCTGATGGCAATCACGGTAATCGTCGGCAGCAGGCCATTACGCAGCACATGCTTGAAAATGACCTGACGCTGGCTCAGCCCCTTGAGTTGTGCGGTACGCACATAGCTCTTTTTCAGTTCGTCGATCATGCCAGCGCGGGTCATCCGGGAAATATACCCCACCAGCACAAAACTCGCGGTAATCGCCGGTAACGTGAGGATGCGCAGCCACCTGCCTACCGTCATGTCGTCGTCAATGATTGCAATTGCATCGAACCACTCCAGCCGCAGCACAAAAATATTGATGAGCAGAATACCCGTCACAAACTCTGGCAGTCCCACCACCCCCAGCGAGAGCACCGATACAGTGCCATCAATCCATGTGTTCTCGCGCAGCGCGGCCATAATGCCCAGCGAGATTGACAGCGGAAGGCTAATTAGCAGTGTAAAACCCGCAAGAGCCATCGAATTACTCAGCCGACCCAGCACCAGCGCACGCACCGGCGCATTGGCCCCGCTATAGCTCACGCCCCAGTCGCCCGTTACAAAACGCCCCAGCCAGTTCACATACTGTATAGCAGCCGGGTCATCCAGCCCAAACCGCTCATTAAACTGCTCAATGGCGGCATCACTGGCCGTCCGGCCCAGAATCAGGCGGGCAACATCACCGGGTAGCAACTGCGTGAGCGCAAAAATAATGGCGCTGGTGGCAACAAGTGTCAATAACAGCAGCAGCGTGCGGCGTATCAGGAATTTCGTCATGCAGTGGTTATCCTATTTTCTGCCGTTCTTCGCAACAACAACATCTTTCTCGCGGGTGTATTTGTAACCCTCGCCACGCACATTTTTGATCCGGTAATCTTTCGGTATCGTGCGCCGCAAACGGTGAACAGCCGCCTCAAGTGCTCGCTTGGTGCCAGAGCCATCTTCCCACACATTTTTCAGCAGTTCTGCAAACGT
>JBCCQC010000830.1:0-2173 GCA_039024535.1 Chloroflexota bacterium | reverse complement strand
CTTTTTGCCGCTCCAGCTATCAATATCGATGCGAATCACCGTTGTGCGCTTGATTTCCTGTGGTACGGGTGGGCGGTAGTCTTCCCCGGCGGCGAGGTGCGGCACGTACTTGTCCAGCATAATCTGGAGCACAGCAATGGCTTTTGCTTCTTCGTCTACGATGCTGGCCGTGCCGAAAATCGTCACCCCGGCGTACTCTACGCTGAACTCAAGCGCTTCTGGCGCGGGCAACAGGCGGCCCATTTCCATGACGGAAAAACAGACCTGTGGCGCGGCTTCGATGTTGGCGCGGGTGCGGCCCACACGGGCGGTGTGGGTGTAGACGGCGTTGTCAGCTTCGATGTAGACAAACAGGTTGGTGTTTACGAAGGGCTGGCCGTCGTGGATGGTGGCTGTGGTGCCTACAGCGGCACGGTGCAGCATGGTTTTGATCCATGCTTCGTCGTCTACGGCGCGGTCTGAACGGCGGATGGTGTTCGGGGGCTGGTTGAGGTAGTCTTCTGGCATGGTAGCGGCCTTTGAGCATATGGATTTTGCTGATTTTACTGGCTGCGGCCAGCAGTTGGGTATGACCACGTATGACCTGTGCCGGTGGATGTGTGTGGCACCGGGGCCGAGGCGGTTCTGCCACTTTATTAATGACAATTCATGTGGCATTTATCCTGTGCTTATATTGTACGGGGAAGATACAGGTATAGAGTGATCCCACAAGCCCTTCCCTCTTACAGACTGCCTGATGTGCTCCCCCCACATCAGGCGGTTTGTTTTTGCAAAGACATTACTATCGTCACATAAACCAATGCTTTATTAAAAATTCATTCACCATCAACTCACATAACCGTGGGATTATGTAGTCGGAAAGTCTGGTTACGTTCATTTAAGAACAACCATATGCCCTTCCCCCCGGAACACTCAGGTGCCCCCCCTCACCTGAGTGTTTTGTTTTTATGGTCTTTGACAATATTTGCAGTCTTCAGGTGCTATACTGATAACAGTAACAGTAGTTGTTATTTATAGGAATGAAGACTGTGACCGTTGCAATTGCGCAAGATCATCACACATACAGCATTACGAGCAATATGATTGAAACGTTCAACCGGGCCACCGGGGAACCAGAAAACATCACAACCGCAAACAGCCTGATTGCTGTGCCTTATGTGCAGGCTACGATCCACGAGGCGCTGCGGGCTGAACCGCATACCTTCCTCGCACAGAGTTTGAAGTTCCGCCGTGATGTGTTTGATGGGGATACGCTGCGGCCCTCTACCACCGTTGTTTCTCGCAGTGGGAACCAGATAGTGCTGGCGACAACAGTCTACAATCAGGAAAATACGGTTGTGCTGGACTGTGAAACCGTGGTGGAACTGCGCTAAGCGATAGAAGACGGGCGTTTCATTACGGCCAGCCGCAGCCCGAACCATTTTGCCACCCGCCCGCCGATCATTGCTTTGCGCCGCAGTGCCGGAGGAGCCTGTGCGGGGGCGATTTCTGTAAATCCGTGGCGGGCATAGTACGGCGCGAGGGTTGCGTTGCACTCCAGGTAAACGTCACCAGCCGTGCGTGCCACCAGTGCGTCTATCAGCATCCCCCCTGCGCCCTGCCCACGGAAGTATGGCACTACCACAAGGCTGCCCAGTTCACTGGCAGCGGGGCGCACCTGCCCGATGCCGACAATCTGGCCTGCGTGCTCTGCAATTAAAAAGTGCGCCCAGTGTAAATCGGTCGGGTCGAGGCCAGCACCCCACACCATCCGCCAGATGCGCCATTGGTCGGCGGGGGTGGCTTCACGCAGTGTGACCTGAGCACCTACCAGGGGTGTTCGCTCCCATCATGACGATAAAAGCCACCGTTCATCTCCGGCGTGAGGCTATCAATTACGTCGATGACTGCTGATGCTGATTCTTCGGGCGTGAGGTCAGCACGTCCGCCGCCCATATCCGTCTGTACCCAGCCGGGGTGTATCAGGACGGTGGTGATGCCGTCGGATTTAAGATCGGCGGCGAGGGTGCGGGTGTACATGTTGAGGGCTGCTTTGCTGGCACAGTAGTCGTACAGGCCGCCGCTTTCTTTTCGCCACAGGGAGCCAAGCTGCGATGTGATGCTGATTAGCCGACGGTTGCCGCCATTACGCAGCAGCGGCACGAAGGCTCGTGCTACCATCACCGGGGCAATG
>JBCCQC010000829.1:0-2174 GCA_039024535.1 Chloroflexota bacterium | reverse complement strand
CAAAGACCTCAACCGCAACAACGGAAGCACTTCAGCAGCAACTGATCGAACTTCAGGCAGAAGTGATTCGCCTGCATCAAAAACTCGAAAAGCTAACCCCGGAAGACCCCGATCTGAAAGACATACGCTGGCACCTCTTTTCTGATGGCGTAATGTCCGACGAACTTATCACCAGCGCTGACCACGACACTCTGAAAAAGTATCGCAAGTGGCTACATGAATTTGGTGAAAAGCATGTGCGTCCTTACGTTCACAACAATATATACATCGAGATCATGACACATATGGGGCGTGGCATCGCCCGACGCATGGCAAAACTGGAAGTAAACGCCGAACTCGGCATCGAAGAAGAACCCGACACAGATACAGACAATACACTCTCGTTCCCCTCAAAAGACACACCTTCAGAAGAACCCGATAAACCACAGCAGCCCCCGTTACTCTCTGATGACGCAACCGGGCAGAACTGACGGTTATCTGTAGAATCTGCTCATGTAACGCTATACATAATGGCCCTATCAGCATGTGGGCAGATACGGCAGAATAACCGCGTTTGCACAGATAGGGACGATGTGCGCCGCGTTTAGCCGCCGCAATTCAAGGAGCGAGAGTAATCATGAGTGACGATCACAAGCGTTTATTTCTGCCGGGGCCGGTCGAAGTTCGTAAAGAAGTGCTGGAGGCCCAGTCACAGTGGATGGTGGGCCACCGCACACCGGAATTTGCCGATATGTTCGCCAGCCTTCAGGAAAAGCTGAAGCAGGTCTTCCTGACGGAAAACCGCGTTTACGTCAGCGGGTCTTCTGGTACGGGCCTGTGGGAAGGCGCATCGCGTAACGCCATCCGCGACGATAAAAAAGCGTTGCATCTGGTAGGCGGGGCATTCAGCGACCGCTGGGCAAAGATCAGCGAGGCCAATGGCAAGCAGATTGATGTGATTGCGGTGGAATGGGGCCAGAACCACACTGCGGATATGATTGCCGAAGCGCTCGATAAGTCCGAATACGATGCTGTGTGTGTGGTTCACAACGAAACCAGCACCGGCGTTACCAACCCGATCAAAGCAATGGGTGAAGTTGTCCGCGACAAAGCCCCGGATACGCTGTTCATGGTCGATAGTGTGTCTGGCCTGCTGGGTGCAGAAATCCGCGCCGACGAGTGGAACATTGACCTGCTGCTGACCTCCGGGCAGAAGGCGTTTGCCCTGCCGCCGGGTATCGCGTTCGCCAGCGTGAGTGACCGCCTGCTGGAGCGTGCGAAGGAAATCCCGAACCGGGGCTACTACTTCGACTTTTTAAGCTGGGAAAAGTACATCCAGAAGAACAACACCGCCTCCACCCCGCCCATTTCACTGATGTATGCGGCAGAGCGCCAGCTTACCGACGTACTGGAAGAAGGTCTGGAAAACCGCTGGCAGCGACACCTGCAAATGCGCTCACTGGCTCACCAGTGGGTGAATGAGCGTGGCTTTGGATTCTTCGCTGCGGAGGGGTACCGCTCCCCGACTGTGACCTGTGTACAGAACACCCGCGAGATTGACGTGATGGCAATGGCAAACTTTATGGACGAACGCGGCTTTGCCATTGATAAAGGCTATGGCAAGATCAAGGGCAAAACGTTCCGCATTGCGCACATGGGCGATGTACAGGTGACGGCACTGGAAGAGTACCTTGCTGGCCTTGACGAATTCCTGGGCGTTTAAGCAACCGTTCTGACGCAGCATATAGACGCGCGAAAGCGCGTCCTTGCTATCTAAAATGCGTCATCCTGTGCAGGCCGGCATTCTCGCCGCCTGCCAGAAACCATCATCGTTCCCCATCAACAGGAGTACAACACCTTATGAAATCATTCCATGTACTGGTACCGGATAACGTTGACCAGAAGGCTATTGAACTGCTGGCCGCTGCCGAAAATGTGTACGTCAATGCCCCCGGCAACCTGCGCCGCGATGAAACCATGCAGGCCATCGAAATTGCGAACGCGATGATTATCCGCAGCAGCACGAAAGCTGATGCCGAACTGCTTTCCCGTGCGCCCAGCCTGCGCGTGATTGCCCGTGCCGGTGTGGGCGTGGATAACGTGGATCTGGATTTTGCGACAGAGCGCGGCATCATTGTGATGAACACCCCCGGCGGTAACACCATCGCCACGGCAGAGCACGCCTTCGGCCTGAT
>JBCCQC010000828.1:0-2176 GCA_039024535.1 Chloroflexota bacterium | reverse complement strand
CGGCGGCGATAGCATGATGTATGACCAGAATGGGGTGACAATGTTCGTCAGTAACCGGTATGACTACGAAAGACAGTCCTCCACGCGCAACCATACGACCTTCGTGCGCGATGCCGCCTCTGGCGGATGGAACCGGACAGACACCAGCCGGGTGCTGCGTGCGTACCCGTTGCAGGCAATTGCAACACTGCTGCAACGCACCGGATTTTCCAGCGTGACGCTGCTGAATGAGTCTTTTGGCAAGGTAGAAGACCCCGGCTCTGTTGACCGTGTGATTTTTGTAGCGACAAAGTGATTTATGACAGATCGTGTAGAGTTCCCTGTAGATATTGAGCACGACGGGCTGCGCCTGATTGTGCTGGCAATTTTTATTGTGTTGAGCATCATCAGTGCCAGTATTATCGGTATTCTGGTTCCGGGGCAGGCAATTAATCTTATTGCGCTGCTGGGTGGGCTGGTCGTAGCTGCGGGCCTCACCTACATCATTGAGCAGCAGCTCAAGCAGCGCTGGAAAAGTGGCCGCAAAATCACAGTGGCAGACGGTGAAGTCCAGCTACAGCACCGCCGTGATACCCCCACAACGATGTCTGTAAGCGATGAACCTTTCGTACTCAAGTGGCGGTTCAGGATTTCCAAACGTACCCGTGTACCAAAGGGATGGTATATGGTCGCCGTCGCACTGGAAAAAGACGAGGAGTACATTGCGGTTTACACACTGATGTCGCCGGAAGTCTACAAACAGTTCGACCCGGACACAGCATTTACCATGCTGGAAAAACCGGACAAAAAAGCTACCGGTGATTCGCTGCGGCTGGCGGGTGAACAGCGCCGCCTGCACAAAATGGAAAGTGTGCGCTGGCACGAGGGCGTAGAAATGACTAACGAGCATTTCATGGCCTATGTTCAACAGGTGAATCGGGTCTTTGCCCGTTGATGCGCCGTATCTTCATCTGTGTTCTGCTGTTGTGTTCGGCGGCATTGCGTGTTGCCTTCGCACAGGAGCAACTGGCCCCATTTTCCAGTGTCATTGGCAATCCGTCCCCCGGCGAGGTTCAGGAGTGGACATTCACAGCGGTGGATGGCGAGGTTATATCGCTGATTGTAGAGGGTGATGAGGGCTTTGACCCGGCTATCGAACTGGTATCAGAAACCGGGGCAGTGCTGCTCACCAATGACGATTATAACTACCCCGCCACAACCAGTGCTGCTCTACAGGCTATCACCATCCCATTCACTGGAACCTATACAGCCCGTGTCCGTGGCGTTGCAGATACCAGCGGCAGCTACACCCTCACAAGACTGCGGGGCTATGCGGATGGCTTCCTGCTGAATGGCTTTGTGAGCAGCCAGTCGTGGGTTAGCGATAATGACGGCCTCGAAATTGGCCTGACGGATGGCGAACTGGCGTTATCCCTTGTGGGGAATGATGCCAGCGGGTTCGTGGTTGACGAGGCCGGGGGGCGTCTATCCGATTATTATGCTCAACTGCGTGTGGAAGTGACTGATAGTACGGCGGGCTGGGTTGTTCACATGACGGCCCGCCAGCAGCAAACCGATACTTACTACCTGTTATCTATCTCTGACGATGGCCTGTGGCGGTTTTTGCTGCGCCAGAACGGGGCCGATACGATCATCCGTGACTGGATATCGCACCCGGCGATTGTGACCGGGGAGGCCGAATTTGAGATGGGGGTTCTGGCAAACGGAACAGCACTGGAACTATTCTACAATGGCAGTCCGCTGGGCCACTTTACCGATGCGGCACTTTCTGGCGGTGTGGTAGGTATGGGCATAGAAACGGCACCGGCGCTCGACAGTGCTGTTGGGGCAACCTTCCGTGATCTCGCCATCACGACACCGCTTGCCAGCCCACCACCCGTGACCCGCCTTATTCTCGAAGACCCGTCATCAATGGCTCGTAGCATGGAGCATCAACGGGCCATACCTGCCAGCGGTATACTCGCGCTGAATGTACCGGAAGCCAGTGTACAGTATTCCAGTGCCGGTGTTAGCCGTATTGCGCTTGGCCGGGGAACCACCTACCGAAATGTGGTTATGGCTGCGGATGTATCCATCTTGCCTGCCGAGAGTGTGCAGGCGGGTTGTGGCATCTACCTGCGTTCTGCGGATGAGGAGAATTACGCGCTTGCTTATCTGGATCAGACGGGGGCGTTCG
>JBCCQC010000827.1:0-2178 GCA_039024535.1 Chloroflexota bacterium | reverse complement strand
CTGGCGGGGATTGTGTCCAAGCTCAGTTTTGTAGGATTGGGTGCGGCTGCGGCTGTGCTGGTTTACAGTGCTTACTTATGGCAGCAGAGGCGATTATGTGTCCGGTTGACAGCGTGGTTGGTTGTGATTACGGTACTATTTCCGGGAACATGGCTGGGACGCGGTATTCTGTTGAGTGGTTATCCTGTGTATCCCCTTACTGTGGGGGCAGTTGGTGCTGAGTGGCAGGTTTACTGCCCGGATGTGAGGGAGGAAGCATTCGGCGTATACCTGTTTTCACATTATGCGCTGGACGGTGATGGCAATGTCATTACGTCAGGGTGGGGATGGCTCCCCCGGTGGTCGTTGTGGGTTTTGCAACATCAATTTGAGGTCGTCATTCCGCTGGGGGTCTTCCTTGCATTTGCCGTAGCATGGCTTGCGCTTTCCAGAAAGTTTGAACCGGCGATGATCGCAATCGGGATCCCCATATGTTCGGTTGTGTTCTGGTTTTTAACTGCCCCTGACCCGCGCTTTGTCGTGTCCAGCTTCTGGCTACTGGCAATTTACGTGATGGTGTTCTCGTTAAACTCACTGGAAAAACACCGCAGTGTTGCCATACTGTTTATGGTTATTTTGCTGGCTGCTACGCAGTTGCGGCACTACCGCTGGATTTCACCTGATCCTGACACGGGATTCTATCCAGCGCAGGTCATTGAGGTCACACAGGTTGAAACAGATACTGGCCTGGTCATTAATGTGCCGCAGACGCGCATCAACTCGCAGAACCCGATGGCAGATGACAGATGTTTTGCTTCGCCCATACCCTGCACACCCTACCCTGACCCGGCCCTGCGACTGAGAGGTGAAAATGACATGCGCCACGGTTTCGTCAAAGACGATGCCATCACCTGCAATGAGATGACACTTGTAGCAGAGAGACAATCTGCCGGGTAATTGTGTATTTGCTCACCCGGGGATAAGGTTCTGTTCGTCTGGCCGGGACATACTGGTAGCCTATTGCAGCACACATCCCGGAGACGTTCATGAACGACACAATGCCGATGGTCGGCGCGGCGCTGGCCTCCCGCCACCTCGAAGACCACGCTGACTGGCTCATCAGCGGCCAGCGCGACCTCGAAATCAAAGACTTCAGTTCGTCGCGTGTGCTGGACGACCATTGCAACGACACGGTTCACCACATCAACACGGTGATGGATGGGCACACCGGGCGCGTGGGTATCCACGGGCCGCTGTGGAACTTCCGGCAGACGGCATTTGATCCGAAAATCCGTGAGATTACCGTGCTGCGGTTCCGGCAGGCACTGGATGCCGCCGCTGCAATTGGCGCAACACACATGGTCGTTCACAGCCCGTTCGAGTTTCTGGGGTCTCCGGCACGGCTTGACCGCCCGACGATGGGGCCGTATGACATGTTAGACATGATTCACGAGGCACTGGCAGAAACGGTAGAACACGCGGAATCTATCGGGTGTGTGCTGGTCATCGAAAACGTGTATGATCGCCTGCCACTGATGCTGACCGGGCTGGTGGAGTCGTTCGAGTCCGACTATGTGCGGCAGAGCGTAGACAGCGGCCACGCCTACATCAATCACATGCAGGGTGCGCCGCCCCCGGACTTCTGGGCACGCACAGCGGGGAATATGCTGGCACATGTGCATTTACAGGACACAGACGGCTATGCAGACCGTCACTGGTGCCCCGGTGACGGCGACATCAACTGGCGGACGCTGTTCCGGGCCATCCGCAAGACAGAAACCAACCCGCGCCTGCTGCTGGAGCTCAAAACACACACCGATATTCCGCGTGCAATGGCCTACTTACAGGAGAATGGGCTGGCCTGCTAGCTTACCCCGTTGGCCGGAACGTCGCGCGGTATGATAGTTTGTGGTGTTATATCACATAGCGTGAAGTATATGGGGACATATGATTGGTGTGCTTTGTGTTGGCATGGGATATAAAGAGTAGAACTAATAATTTATATCAATAACGATAACAGCAGCACGTTGTCTGAACCTTTCTGTTCCAATAGTGTATATTTTCTGAGCATGATTAATGACGGATATTTTCACAGCGTCATGGCGTTGTTGAATGAATGGGGTGTTGTAGTAGGATAAAGTCGAATACTTGAAGAGGAGGCCATGTGTTCGTGACGAAGAAATCCGTCTACCGTCCCCG
>JBCCQC010000826.1:0-2197 GCA_039024535.1 Chloroflexota bacterium | reverse complement strand
CCACCGCACTGTTGATCCGATGAATAGCCTGAGTTGGATTATCGGGCATCTGGCCGTTCATGAGCTGCGGGTCTGGGTCGAAATCGCGCAGGGGCGTCTGGTCGGGCAAAATGTACTCGTTTGTGAAGGCGGAAATGAGAAAACCATTCCAGATTTTGATGAGATGTTACAGAGCTGGCACCTGATTACGTCCGCTGCCGATGAATATCTCGACAACCTGACGCAGCGTAACATGCAGACGCATTTTATGTGGCAGGGAAAACAGGAACGGGAAGACATCGGCACCATGTTGCAACGCAATATCTACCACTACTGGTATCACACTGGTGAGGCTCAGGCCATTCGTCAGATACTCGGCCACGATGACCTGATTCAATATGTTGGAACCATACCCGAATCAGCGAACTACCACCCGGAGTCTACACAATTATCAACCCTGGATGATTGAAACAACATCATTCTTCAGTTATGGACGCACAAGTTAAGGAAAGCAGATGCAGAACAAACGATTGGGAAACAGCGGCCTGTACGTCAGCGATCTGTCGCTCGGTACGATGCTGTTCGGTGAAGACAGCGGGCGCAGCACCCCGGAAGATGAGGCCATCCGCATGGTACACGCCTACGTTGACCACGGCGGCAATCACATCGACACGGCAAACGTCTATGCAGGTGGGCGCAGTGAAGAAATCATCGCAAAGGCCCTCCAAAATGGCAGTCGCCAGCAGGTCACACTGGCAACCAAGGTACGCTTTGGGGCCTCGCCAGAGGCAGACATGGGCGCGGGGTTGAGCCGCCGCGTCATTATGGAGCAGGTAGAACGCAGCCTGCGGCGGCTGGGCACCGATGTGATTGACCTGTACTACATGCACGGCTGGGATCCCCACACGCCCATTGCAGAGAGCCTGCGTGCCTTTGATGACCTTGTGCGGGACGGCAAGGTACGGTACATCGGCGTTAGCAACTTTAAGGCGTGGCAGGTTATGCAGTCTCTTGGCCTCAGTGACCAGCACGGCTATGTAAAATTCGTTGCAGCACAGTACCAGTACAGCCTTATCGTCCGTGATATTGAATACGAGTTCAGCAGTCTGTTTGCGTCGCAGGGTATTGGCTGTATGCCGTGGGGGCCACTGGGTGGGGGCTTCCTGACGGGTAAGTACAAACGTGACGAACAGCCGACGCAGGGGCGCATTGCAGATACGGGTGATGATCTGGAGGAGGCATGGGAACGCCGTGCCACACAGCGCAACTGGCGCATCGTTGATGCGGTGGAACAGATTGCCGGTGAGCGCGGGGCAACTGTGCCGCAGGTGGCGCTGGCATGGTTACGGGCGCAGCCTATCGTTAGCAGTGTTATCATTGGCGCACGCACGATGGAGCAGTTTGCGGATAACATTGCTGCGGCTGAACTTGACCTGACAACCGAGGAACTGAGTGTGCTGGACGAGGCCAGTGCTCTGCCGGAGATGTACCCGTATCGGATGATGCAGGTTTTCGGGATGGATGGCTGATCCTGTGCGGCGGCGGGAGCAGTATTTTTCACGGTTCCCGCCGCCGTGTTACTTTTTTGCACGATTTTGAACGAATTGCACACTTTTTCTGTCCGATTTGCAGCATTTCGGCGGAGTCCGGGCCGGGTTTCGGCGGCAAACCGGCGGTAGATGGTGGAATTCTGGCGGGAGTGCGACATTTGCATAACCTGTAAGTGTGAATGCGTGTATAGATGCAGCATAGCACAGTTGCGCGGTGGCAGGGTGAGCATACGCACGCGCATCATCAAAGGCATGGAGGCATATTCGTGTTTGCAGATTGTTCTAACGTTCGTGGATTAATTGCACTGACCTCGCAATGATCCCTCCCATGACTGGTACGAGGATCATTGCTACGAGGGACAAAGAAACTAAACTCCCGTCTGACATCCCTCCAATGCGGTACATGAACAGGAAAATTGCCAGAGTCACAGCAGTGAGTATCTGAAAAACACCCAGAATATTTTTTTGCTGTGCCTGAAACCACTGTGGTTCTGGCCCCGAACAACACTTTTCTGTTAGATGCAATGTAGGATTCACACATGATTGTTCTGATACCGCTTATAACGTAAATTGATCCCACAATTACAACGAGTACAAACATTGGCGCAGGTACTCCTGAAATAGTCAATAGAATCTCCACAGACCGTGAGCGTATGAGCAAGGTAGTG
>JBCCQC010000825.1:0-2207 GCA_039024535.1 Chloroflexota bacterium | reverse complement strand
GTGGGTGGAGGCTATCTGGCAGCGCCGCCACTGGTGCAGGGGCTCGCCAACGCTGATCAGATTCGTGTGGGCACGTATAATATCCACAGTGGCTACACAGAATACTACGCACTCAATCTGGTAGATGTTGCCACGACAATCCAGCAGAGCGGCGCAAACGTGGTTTTGCTCCAGGAAGTAGAAGTGGGGCGGCTGACCAGCTTCGGAATCGATCAACCGCTATGGCTGGCGCGTCAACTGGGCATGGATACGCGCTTTTACCCCACAAACGAGGGCTTGCAGGGGCTGGCGGTGCTCTCCAATGCAGAAATCGTGTTCGATGATGGTGAAATACTCACGGGTGTGGGCCAGCAAACCGGGTTACAGCGCGTGCAGATACGCCCTGCCCCGGATACGATTGTCACGCTGTATAACACGTGGCTGGGCCTGCTGCTGGGCAACGCAGACAACCCTATCGAGCAGCAGGAACAGGATCAACAACGCCAGCTTAACGAAATTATCCGCATCATCAACCAGCACCACCCCGACCGGCAGCTTGGCTTTACTGTAGTTGGCGGCACATTCAACAACATTCCCGATTCCCCGCTCATCCAGCGCATGGACGATGTGGGCTTCAGCGATCCGTTTGCGGGGCTACCTATCGAGCGTGCCGCGACGCTGGAACGCACTGGCCTGACAGCGCGTGTGGACTATGTGTGGATTTACCCGGAAGTGGCGCTCGGTGCAAACGTCATGCCCACCAGCGCATCCGACCATCGGCTTGCGTTCGTGGGCATGGCGCTCTCACAGCCCTGATTGCTGTTGCGCTGCATCCGGGTTGTTCTGGTCAGTGTCGTCAACCTGAATGGATTGCAGCGCGTCACGGGCGGCAGACTGTGCAGCAGCACGTTTGCTGCGTCCTACGCCGCGCCCGGTTACATCGTCGTCAATAATCACCTCTGCTTCGTACTCTTTTTCGTGATCCGGGCCACTTTCGTTGATGATATTATAGGTGGGTGTAATTCCACGCTCTGCCTGTGACCACTCCTGGAGCAGCGTGCGGGCGTCCTGATAGCTGGCTTCTTCAATGACGCGATCCAGCCGCATTTCCAGCAGTGGGATCACAAACTCTCGCACAACCTCTATTCCCTGGTCGAGATACAACGCGCCGACCAGCGCTTCAAATGCCGCGCACAGATTGGTTTTGCGGGCGCGTCCGCCACTGTTTTCTTCGCCCTTGCCCATGCGCAGTGCATCGCCCAGTTCACATTCCAGCGCCAGTTCTCGCAGGGATTCGGTTCGTACCAGTGCGGCACGCAGGCGCGTCAGCCAGCCTTCAGCGCGGTCTGGAAAGCGACTATACAACATATCACCGGACAGAAAATTGAGTACCGCATCACCGAGGAACTCAAGGCGTTCGTTGTCGGCCACCTCATGTTCTACCTCGTGGATATAGGAACGGTGGGTCATCGCCTGTTCCAGCAGCGCAACGTTGTGAAAATCGAGCGTGAGGTTCTTTTGCAGTTCCTCAATTGAAACGGGCAGGGTTTTTGTCTCGTCGGTCATCAGTCTCCTCGATAGCGTTTCAATACAAGCACAGAGTTATGCCCGCCAAAGCCGAATGCGTTGGTCATCACCGTATCCAGCGGCACCTCACGGGCCACATTGGGGACGTAATCCAGATCGCAGGCGGGGTCAGGGTCTTCAAGGTTAATCGTGGGCGGCACAATCTGGTCACGCAGGGCCAGCACAGAGAATATCGTTTCAATCGCGCCAGATGCTCCCATTGCGTGGCCGGTCATGCTTTTGGTGGAACTGACGGGGATGTTATAGGCTTCCTCGCCGAATGCACGTTTAATAGCGTGGGTTTCCATCGGGTCGTTCAGCAGTGTGGATGTACCATGTGCATTGATGTAATCGACATCTTCGGCGTTTAATCTGGCATCGGCCAGCGCTGCTCTGATGGCAATAACCGCCCCGTCGCCCTGCGGGTGAGGGGCCACCATGTGGTAGGCATCGGAGGATGCACCATATCCGATGACTTCACCCAGAATGTTTGCCCCGCGTGCCTGCGCATGTTCCAGTGATTCCAGTACGATTACTGCCGCACCTTCGCTCACGACCAGCCCGGTACGGTGCCGGTCAAACGGGCGCATGGCCTGCTGTGGCCTGTCGTTCTGATGTGAACAGGCTCCAAGCCGATCGAACCCGGCAATGGAGTTCGGCAG
>JBCCQC010000824.1:0-2217 GCA_039024535.1 Chloroflexota bacterium | reverse complement strand
TTTTTGCGCTGCTGGGTGGCTTTTACCTCACGCCAACCTGCTAATGGTTGGCACATCATAAACAAGTTCGCGGTCCCCTCACGTTTGTACTCGTAATCATAGCGCCGCACCTGTCCCGGTTGCGTCCCTAACGGCTCACGCGTGTCGCTGAGCAACTGCACGGGTCGTTCGTTGAAGCACACCACCGGACGCCAGGGTTGTAGTGGCTCCGCGTAGAGGTCCAGCACATCTTCCATGCGCCACACAAAATCACTGCCTACTTTGGCGATGCACCACTGCTGTTTGCGCCATGGCTGAAGTGCATTTTTTTCAACGTGCGCCGCACGGTTTCATCCGAGATTGCCTCGTCAATCACCTCCAACTCCAGTAAACGGTCTGCCAGCAGTTGCATCGTCCAGCTTTCTCGATCATCGGGTGCATCACTGCACGCCAGGGCGACGAGATAAGCTTCTTGCTTGCCGTCCAGCTTCTTCTCCCGACCGGGTTTCGGTTTATCGGCGATCCGCCTCTCTTCAACCCACCGCTGACGGGTCGTGGCGACTGTCAGCGGCGCTACGCCATGCAATGTGGCAATTTCCGTATCTGTTTTACCTGCATCGCTCCACAACAGGGTCTGGGCGCGTCGACGCACTCGTGCGGAATGGTGTCCGGTATTGACCACCTGCTCCAGTTGCTCACGCTCACCTGGATGGAGTTGAATCGGGTAGTTTTGTTTGCGGCCCATCGGTCATATCCTTTTTGACCGACATTCTACCTGATTCCTTCAGCTTTCACTGTGGTCAAGCACTAGCGCACCGGTTAAAGCTGCCCGGAGAACGGCACCTTCTGCTATAATTGAACACATGAGCGATCTTACTGAAACCTACTCTAACGAACTCGTCCAGTTCGACGCGCTAACGTTCAATCTGGCGGTGGCGCTGCCCGGACGCGCCAGTAGCCGTCACACCGAACGGGCGTACTACCGCTGGATTGACCATTACCTGTCCTCAATGGCGCAGATGAAGCCAACAGAGCGCGAAGCCCGCCGCCGACGCATGGAAGCACTGCCGATTGACACGCTGCAACAGGTGCTCACACCGCAAATACTGCGTGCATGGCTGGGGATTTTGCTGCGTGAGGGGCAGGGTAAGCAGGCGCTGGGCCAGGCACGGGCGTCTATTGTGACGCTGGCGGATTTGCTGGCAGAAGCGGACTGGATCCCCTATGAAACGGCGGCATCGCTGGCGCGGGTGCGCCCCCCGAAGGCCGAAGAGGGGCAGCGTCCCGGACGGTGGCTCAGCCCACAGCAGCTACGTAAGGTGATGGACGCTTCCACACAGATTGCTACCAGCGAAAACCAGGCCCTGCGTAACGAAGTCGTCGTGGCGATACTGTGTACGATGGCGCTGCGCCGCGAGGAGCTGGCAAACGCCCGCTGGAGTGATCTGAGCATCCAGAACGACCGGATGGTGCTGCGCGTGCATGGTAAGGGGAAGAAAACTGCCGTCATCGACGTGCCGCGCCCGGTAGCCCGCCGCATGGAACGCTGGCAGAAGGCCATTAACGGGACGAAAGAGGGCTTCCATGCCGATTCGCATTTGATCCGGCGGCTGTGGAAGGGTGGCCGGATTGCGAAAACGGGTCTCTCGACGGACGCGATCTGGGTGATTGTGAACCGGTCGTCCGCTATGGCAGGTGTGGGGCATGTGGCGCCGCATGACCTGCGCCGCAGTGTGGCCGGGGCGTTGCAGGAGAGCGGCGTGCCAATTGACAAAATTAGCCAGCTACTGCGTCATAGCAACGTTGCCGTGACGGAACGTTACCTCAGCAAGCTGCCACAGGTCAACGAAGGTGCGGTGATGATGAGCGATGTGCTGGGCCTGAGCGAAGAAGATAAGGGTGATGACTGGTTCAATGCGGGGGCGTATTCGTAAGGCGGTTTTGCAACATGGTACACAGCGGACAATCACCGCCGCGCATTGTAGGAACATGCTTCTGCATGTCCGGTATAAACAGTATCTCCCCTGCGACTCTACGCCCCCGTCAAAAATCTACCGGACGAGGCATGGCCTGCGCCCCTACAGTTGTATGGATATGCTGACGTGATGTCCGGCTATCAAAAGTCTCTGGAAAGAACGACGTCGGGAAACCTGGTTTAACCACTACAAAGCAACAGGTCGCCATCGACTGTTTGTGGCTGAGTTCAATAGCAACCTCATTGGCTACGCTACCAGCAGT
>JBCCQC010000823.1:0-2262 GCA_039024535.1 Chloroflexota bacterium | reverse complement strand
CGCCCCTACGAATGTGCCTTTGCGCCTTCGCGCCTTTGAGCCACTGCGTTAAAAACCGTCTGCTACCCATCACACGCCACCACAATTTCCCGTTCAAACTCGTTGATAAACGCGCCACTCTCATCCTGATAGTATAGCCCGTATCGCAGCGTTTGACCCTCTGCCATACGCGGAACCGTATGCACTTCCCGCACAAGTTCACCGGGTTGCCACGCGCTCACGGGGTACCAGCCAGATGCCGGGGGGTGGTCATCCTGGGCGATGAGAGCGCCGTTTTCATCCAGCAGATGCATAAACGCAGTCATATCCCGCAGGGGTTCCCCCGGAGCCGTCCACGTCACAGTCAGCGTGAGGGTATCGGTAGTGCAGTCCAGCGTGTGGTCTGCGGCGAGTTCATCCGGCGGCGTGGAAAGTTCGCGTTCTGGCAGCAGCACTACCAGCCCTGGCGCAACCGTGCGCGGATGTATCGGCGCGGAGAGTGTTTCATCCCACCATGCAGGGTTGTACGTCGGGGAGTATTGCAGGTACTCCGGCACGATGAGCACACCATCTGCAAATGCCTGTGTATAGTCCGCCGTGTGATCCACCAGTGTGATATGCGGCAACGCCCCGGCAATATCACGGGCATAGCCCACCGCAAAGTGTAATGGCCCCCACGGCATCATCAGCGTGGAACCGTCCGGTGCACCCTCAGCTACTGCAATCGCTTCAAGACCGCGTGTATCTGTCACCTGCGCATGGATAAATGGCACATTCCGCCACAACAACACACCACACATCAAGAAAATTGCCGGTAGGGGCATAGCGTGCCATGCCCACCCGCTGCGCCGCACAATCCCATCCAGAACAAACGCCCACCCGAACACGATGCTCAGCGTCACCGGCAGTATCAGCGCAGAGAGCACATCTGTGTAGTATGCCGCGTGGAACGTATAGGCCACACCCCCGCTGATGAGCATCGTCACGGCTGCACGGCGATGCGTACCGTCCCATGCTGCCCACAGTAACCCCACCACGCCGATCACCATACCCGGCGCAGTCACATCAAGTGCCAGCACACCGTTAATCAGGTTCAGATTGTCCGCGAGGCCGCCAAACGTTTCTGGCAGGCCAATAAACCGCGATGCCTCCCGCCCGATAAACTGATCCCACAGCCCTGGCAGCGTATCTGGCTCACCATAGACCCACGCCGCGCCCTGGCGTGCCCGTACCAGCATGTACGCATACGGCACGAACCCGGCCAGCCCCAGCAGCAGCGATGTGCCCACAATGCGCGGCAGTCTACGCGGATTCTGCGTGAGTTCCGGCCACACGGCAACCAGCAGCGCCGGTGCCACCATTGCAATCGCGCGGTGGTGTGCCACGCCAATGCCCCCCAGCAGCACCAGCCAGTAAATGCGCCCCGGAATCGGCCCCTGCCACAGAGCCAGCAGCAGCAAACCCGCCAGCATCGCCAGCCCGAACGTGTAAATTTCTGCGATGACGAAGTGAATATACACCGAGCGCGTGAAACAATACGCCAGTGTGATGCCGAGCGAAATGAGGGGCCGCTGTGTAACGTGCGCCAGCAGCCAGTAGACCAGCGCGGCGGCTAACAGTCCGCACACCATCGAGAACCACGCCGCCGCCACCAGCGGCTCCATGCCGAATGCAGTCAGCACGTCCGTAAACAGATTGCCAATCAGGGTGTAGTGCGGGTAGCCTGTCGCGTGGAGTGTGCCCCAGTTGTTGAGCACAATCTGCGTTTCGCCCACGTCAATCATGAAGTAATGGTCGGCACCATTGGGGATGCGCTGCATCAGCGGCACTGTGGCGGCCAGCAGCACCACCCACAGGGCGGGGACGGCCAGCAGCGGCCTGCGTTGGAGTGTTGTGTAAAGGGTTTTCATAGCGCGGCGGATGATAGCACAGCGCCACGGGCAATACAAAGGGCGATAAGGTCGCACCGGGGCTGTGACCGTCCCGCCACATCAACCGGCGTTCTGGCGCAGCGAATGTTGATTTGCCTGCAATCCATTGTTGTATCTGTTTGTGGCAGTCGCGTAGAATGGCAGTACATTGCCTGCCACCCGGAAAGCCACGCCCACATGAAAAGCGATACCCTGCCACAGAACCCGCCCGTTGACGTGCCTGCGTTCAACAGATGGGGGTTATTTGCAGCCACCGTGACTATTGTGCTGTGGGCGTCGGCATTTGCAGGGATCCGCGTGGTGCTGGAAAGCTACTCGCCATACAGTCTGGCGCTGCTGCGCTATCTGGTGG
>JBCCQC010000822.1:0-2268 GCA_039024535.1 Chloroflexota bacterium | reverse complement strand
TGATGGCGAACTCCCATTTGATGTGCCGGTTCCGCTGACTGACGATCAACGCGCAATCAAACGGAACCAGCGAATCGCGTTCAGAATTATACTGGTTATCTTTGGGCCGATGGCCTGTCTGCTCATGTGGGAGTTTTCTTACGCATCCGGGGAAATTGCAAACGGTTTGACAGGTAATGTGAGCTGTCGATACAGAAATCACTTCAGCGAGTCCGAAGAAACCTTTATTCAAACTTTACCCCGAGCACGGGTTGTCAAAGTCACGGACAACTGTCGATATTGTATTCAGAGGCGTGATCGATACCGTGCCAACATCGTAAACATCATTGGGAAGCGTCTGTGCTACATTCAGGTAACTACAATCGCATGGTCACCGGATGGTAAATGGCAGACGATGTTTGATAGAGGAGTATCTGACACTGGAGATGGTATTTTGTATGTCTACAATGTTGCGCAGGGGCGTATGTTCCGCGCAGGATGGAGCAGCGAAAATGTTGCGTGGTCACCAGATGGTAAAACACTGGCATCGAATAATGAAGATGGCATTCTCATATGGCATTTCGGCAATGACACCATCAGACGAAGATGGTTCAGACTTGTAAACCCGCCAGAAAATAGCTGGATCAGTGCGATTATGTGGACGAGAAACGACGAATTCGCACTGCGTACGTACATGTCAGATAATCCGAACTCTGCTAACCTGTCGACTGTAGCGGTGCAAACCAACATTTTCCTGATGAGTCTGTCAGGGTCACTGACTGAGATAGTTGAAATGGAAACTACAGATCTTGAGGACCAGCAAACACTCACGTACCTGTCGGGCGAGTCACGTCTTGAGTTCGCCGCCGGGAGCCATGAAGAACGCCGCCTCTGTACAGTCAATCTCGATGGCACAGACCTTACCTGTGAAGTCACAAAGGAATTTTAGCTATGCCCGCTCGCCGATAGACTTCGATAGTGATGGCGAACTCCCGTTTGATGTGGCTGCACTCTCCCAAATGGCTTCGAAGGCGCGGATTGCAATCGCTACCGCGTGAAGGTACTGATGCTATGCAGCACCTCATCCCCCGCTGGCAGATTCTCGCCCGTTTCCCACGCATACACACCGAGCAGCACCTCATACTCCCCGGCGGGCCACTCGTCCAGCGCGAATGCCTGTACCGTACACCCTTCCGGCGATTCAATGCCCACGTCAAACTGCGCCACCACCGTCCCGGCGGCATCGCGCACGTAGTAGCCCACGGAGTATGTGTACAGTGGTACGTCCGCGTCCAGTTCCCATAGCAAACCCGCAGAGAGCGTGCTAGCCGTGTGGTTGTGGTGCGTCAGGTAGAGCTTTACTTCGCCGCCGGTAGCCTCGAATACGAAGGGGTCGAACTGGTCGTTCACTTTCTCTGCCCGCATGAACAGCGCCGTGTACGCCGCCGCGTCATCCGGGGAAGTCACACCGCACAGGGTATACCCCGCCTCCGGGAGCAGTTGCTCCTGCACTGGCCCCACGCGCCAGTTGCGGCGGTCTTTCTCGTAGGTGATCCACACACGGGAGGCATCGCCGATGGCATCGCGCACGGCATTCATATAGAAAGCGTCCGTGGTGGAGTGGGTATCTGGCATGACGACATGGTTGGCCAGTGGATTGCCGTAGGTGTAGTAGCCCAGCAGGTACGGGTGCTGCGTGTCGGAGGTTTCGCCGGTGGGCATGTGGTAGATGAGCGTATCCACGGGGGCGGTGTGCCCGTCCACGCCGGGGGCCAGCGCGTCCATCGCGGGGCGCAGGTTGGGGAAGACGATTTCGTGCAGTGACTCGATATTGTTCATCTGGCGGACGCCCATCACCAGCCACACCGCCAGTATGAGCGCGGGGGGCACGTTCACGGTGCGCAAACGCTGGATGCCCAGCGCAACCAGCATCCCCACCCCGGCCCACACAAACAGCAGGTAGCGCAGGCTGTGCAGCGCAGGCACAAATCGACTGGCGATGAACACCAGCAGCACACTCGTCACCGTCCAGACCCAGATGAACCGTGCTTTCGGCTCCTGCACGCTTACAGCGACTCCGGCGAGAATTTACACGAGTGCAGCATTGCCGTTGGCAAACGCATTTATCACGCTGTTGAGCAACTGCGCCGCGCCAAAGTTGTACACAATGCGCGTTTCATCTGTGGAGCGGGCCGCGCCGTACAGTAAAACCGCGTTACTGGCAAACGCTGGCCTGCTTCGTGATTGGCGGCGTGATGTTTTTGCCGTGGTTCCCCGTCTTGCTCTACG
>JBCCQC010000821.1:0-2275 GCA_039024535.1 Chloroflexota bacterium | reverse complement strand
TTTCTGGCAGGTCGGTCAGGGTCAGGCTGGCAAGGTAGTCTGACAGGATGCTATGCCGATAGCGATAGCGCCCCCCACGAAAGCGCTGCAACATGCCGGCAAACACCAGCGTTTGCACCAGCCTGGAGCGTCGCAGGGCTGCTTCGTCCTCTGCATCAAACGCCTCATCGTCATCTTCCTCAGCAGGGTCGGTATCTTCGTCGGCTACGCCGTCCCCGTCGGTGTCCAGTTGGGCCAGGGTTTCCCCGCTGATGCCCGCGCTACCGGTCGCCTCCTGCTGCTGTACCAGCACCTCAATGCCCCGGCGCGTCATAAAGCCGAGGTCGGTTTGCAGCGCACCCGTGATGCTCATCAGCGGTAGAATCTCTGCGTAATCCTGTGAGGCGGGTAGCTGGGACTGTAGATAGAACTCAATCCATTCCGACAGTTGATACGTCGCTTCCTCACTGGAGAAAGCCGACCACAGTTTCAGGGTCAATTCTGCCGGTGTAATGCCGTGGCTGTTGTTGAGGGCACGCTTGCGCAGGCTGGTGCTGATTTCTTTTCCCTCTTCTTTACGGGTGGCGGTGATCTCCGGCCACAGATCGGCCCATTTTGCCACATACTCTTCGCGCTCGTTCTGGTTCCACGGTTTGATGAACAGCGGCGTAATGTCCAGTTGGGTCAGGGCACCATAACCCTGTTCGGGGCCAGTCATGATAATGAAGTTCTTGCCATACTGTGCAAGGAAGGCCCCCAGCCATGCCCGCACACGGGCCTGTTCTGCCGGGGGCAGTTCCGCATAGCCATCCATCAGGATGAGGGCCTGGTTGGTTTCCAGCCGTTTGTAAATCATACGCGGGATGGTGCGCGCCGTCAGCGTGCTCACACTGCGTTGCAGGGCACGCATCAGCGGTTCTGCCGGGTCAATTTCCGGGCCGAAGGCACCCGCACTCACGTTGAGGTCTGCCATGTGAATATAGATCGGCGTGAGCGTTTCAAAGGGGGGCAGTTGCTCCAACCCGGCCATCTGTTCGGCTTCGTAAGCCTCTGCCGCGCTGGTGATGAGTTCCGTGTTTGCCACTTCCCCACGCTCAATAGCGTTTTCCAGTTCAACACGGGCGCTTTCCAGCATTTCCTCGCGTTTGCGCTCACGCCCTTTACGCTCACGATCAGTGAGCTGGTCAATTTCTTCTTCGATGCGCCGCTTTACCGGGTCGTCTTTTTCCGGGAAAGCAATCTCTCGCAATGCCCACAGCGCAATTGCCATCAGCGCCGTCGTTTTGCCGCTACCGGGTGCCCCCAGGATAGCAATCCGGCGGTTGCCAGCGGTCAGTTCTTCGATGCGAAATGAGGGCAGGTTGTACGGCGCAACCAGTTCCAGCAGGTCTGGCTGGCGCGGGATGACGTAAAACACTTCCTGCAAAACATCATCTGTGTCCACCGGTTCCACCACGTCTGGCTCTGGCAAAAAGCGCGGTTCCACCAGCACTTCAGACAGGTTGACCCTGAGGCCCAGCAGGTGGGCGGTTTCTGCAAGGGTGATGATGTCGTTAATGTAGCGCCCGATGGTGGTACGGTTGTTGCGGCGGTTCACGCGGCGCTGGCCCACCCCCAGGACGGTGCGCGTCATGTCCAGTGTTAGCCGCACAAAGCGCCGGAACGCCCGTCGGCCTTCGCGTGCGCCCCGTTTTGCAACCTTACGGCTCACTTCAGCCGCACGGCTGCTCACATCAGGCTGAGGTTGCTTTTGCGCCTTCTTTGCCATCACGTCACCTCCATCACATAAATATCAGGATGCGTTTGCAGTTATCACACTGGGCCGGATTGCCCCGGCGCACATCGCTTTCTGTACTGCGATTCTGTTGTACACCACACTTGCTGCATGTGCCATCATTGTGCATCTTTGCCACGGGTAGCCCACGGGTGCGCGGCTTCAGTTTTTCGTACAGTTGCACGCCTGCTACGCCGATTTCTTCGTGCAGGGCGGCGCGTGTAGCCCGCATACCTTCAAAGTCGGCCTGTTTACGGTCACGTTCTGCCACCAGTGCTTCGTTCTTCTGGTGCTGCGTTTTGACCAATGTCTCGTGATTGGTTTTCGCGCTGGCAATGGCGGTTTCAGTAGCTTCAATGGTTTCCATCAACTCGAACAGCGTTTCTTCGAGGTTATCCTGCTTGCTCTTGAGGTTGGCGATTTCCATTTGCATTTCGGTCATCGCCTTCGGGTTTTTGACCTCCCCGGAATACAGGCGTTCTTCAGTTCCGGCAGCTTTTGCGGCAGTGCCGTCAATTTCGG
>JBCCQC010000820.1:0-2276 GCA_039024535.1 Chloroflexota bacterium | reverse complement strand
CCCGCACCAGGATGTGTGGAGCCGCTGGACAGGTGGCGACGGTGCCCCTGGCTGGACGCTGGAAAGCATTGGTATGGAGCTGACAAAGCTGGATGCCACTGGCGCAGCCATCACGCACCAGATGGCTGACGAGTATGCTCGTATGATCTGGCTGACGAACTTTTACAAATTCGGTGCGGCGACGATGTTTACGCTCTTTTTTGCCGGGGATGACCTTGCGCCGGAGACGAAAATTGACGGCATGAACTCCCGCGAATATCTCCAGAGCCACTACATCAACGCGATGCGGCATGTGGCACAGCGCCTTGCAGACCTACCCAATGTAATTGGCTTTGATACGCTCAATGAACCCGTGCGCGGCTATATTGAGGTGGCTGACCTCACGCGCGATGAACCACACGGCCTTATCAGTATTGGCCCCTCGCCCACCCCCTTACAGGCCATGGCGCTGGCGGCAGGGCATACGTTGCGCGTCCGTAACTATGAAATGCGCCCGTGGGGGCCATCTGTGACGGGGTGGGTGGAGCTAAACCCGGAGGGTGAAACGCTGTGGCGCGATGGCTATGCCGGTGTGTGGCGCGAAAATGACGTGTGGACAGACGAGGGCGGCCAGCCGCATGTGCTCAAACCATTTCACTTTTCACGTGCTCATGGGCGCAAAATCCACTTTGTAGACGATTACCTGCGCCCGTTCATGCATCGCTTTATTGATGCCGTGCGCGGTGTGAAGAAAACACACATCGTCTTCCTTGAAGGGGTGCCCGGTACCGTCAAGCCGACATGGAACGGCACTGACCCGGTTAACGTTGCTTATGCCGGTCACTGGTATGACGGGTTGACGCTGTTTACCAAGCAGTTTAACCGCTTTTTCAACATAGATACGACCACGGGCGGCTTCAGTCCGGTGTTCGGGTTGGGAGGGCAGCAGGCTATGTACACCCGCCAGCTTGCCGCGCTCAAGCAGCACGCGCTGGATAACATGAACGGGATACCCACCCTCATTGGTGAGTTTGGTATCCCGTTCGATATGAACAGGGGCAGCGCTTACAAAGACGGTGACTACAGTGCGCAGGCCACCGCGCTGACGATGATGTACAACGCGATGGATGAAAACCTGCTCAACTGCAACATCTGGAATTACACGCCAGATAACAGCAATGAGCACGGCGACAACTGGAACGAGGAAGACCTCTCAATCTTCAGCCGGAGCCAGCAGCGAGACACCAGCGACATTAACTCCGGGGGGCGGGCGCTGATTGCGTTTGTGCGGCCCTATGCCATTGCTACTGCCGGGGAGCCGCTGGAAATGTCGTTTGACCTGCGCACCCGCACATTTAACTACACATGGAAGGTTGATCCGTCGATTATAAAGCCCACGATTATCTTTGTGCCGCGCATTCAGTACCCGCACACCTATTCCGTTGAGGCGAACAAGGGGCTGTCTATTGAGCCGCACCCGAAGGTACAACGCTTGCTCATCACCTGCACGGAAGAATTTACCGGCGAAACCGCCACGATAACGATCACGCCAGATTAAACGCTACTTTGCCGCGTGCAGAATATCAAATGTTGCGCTGCTGCCCACGGAAAACGTCAGCGTCCCGTCTTCTATGATGTATGGTGTCTTGCTCAGTAACCCGGTGAATGTGGTGCTGCGCGGTATGCCAGCGTGAGACAGAGAGATGTCAACACTGTGGGCGTCCTCGCCGCCACGGTGAGCCAGCACAATGATGCGCTCGGTTTCGCTCTCGCGGAGGTAGGCAAGTGCTGCGCCTTCTGCGTGGAGCACTTCAAATCCGCCGGTTTGCAGGGCCGCGTGGCTACGTTTCATCTGGATAAGCTGCTGATATAGCTCACGGATGCCCATATTCCAGCGGTCTTCATCCCAGACCATGCCGCGCCGGTTGTCCGGTTCCCGCCAGCCGAACATGCCGATTTCGTCGCCGTAGTAGATGCTCGGTACGCCGGGGAACGTGAATAACAGCACAGCGGCAAGTTTTGCCAGTGGCTCGTCCCCATCGACAATGCTCATGATGCGCGGCGTATCGTGGCTGCCCAGCAGGTTAAACTGAATCTGCGTGACGGCCCACGGCACGGCGGCCATGTAGCGCTGCATCTGCTCAACTGCTGCTTCTGCCGGGAGTTTGACGGTATCGACATGGGCGGGAGGCGTTTCGTTCCACACGTTCACGTCATGCCCGGCCAGCCAGCGCTCTACCGGGAAGGTGAACCCCTGATAGTTCATCATTGCGTCCAGTTTGCAGGGCGACCAACTG
>JBCCQC010000819.1:0-2281 GCA_039024535.1 Chloroflexota bacterium | reverse complement strand
TGGCCGCACTGGAAGAAGCCCGTGAACGTGCCCGCAAGCTCATCGCAGAGGGTGTGCCCGGTGAGCTGAACCGTGAGGCTACGATGGCCCTGCGCCGTGCAGAACTCGCGCTCAAGGTTAAAAACAAGGTGCGCGATAAGCAGTACATGCGCATTGTTGACCATGATGACCGCTAAACCGGTTGTTGCCCCTCGCTTTCACTGAATAGCTTGACACACCTGCACGCCCGGTAGGACAATACACCAACCGGGCGTTGCCTTTTCTGTACACTTCGGTAACATGACGCCTCGCTCAACTTTCACTCATCATCAGGAGTCGCCATCGCATGGGCCTGTTCAGTAAAAACCTGGGCGTAGACCTCGGCACAACCAGCGTATTGATCTACGAAGGCGGACAGATCGTTCTTCAAGAACCCTCTCTCGTCGCGCTGACGGTAGAAGAAGAGCGTATCGTTGAGATCGGCCAACCTGCACTGAGTATGCTGGGCCGCACGGACGAAGAAGACATCCAGGTGTTGCGCCCCCTGCGTGATGGCGTGATTGCTGACTATGAAGTGACAGAAGCAATGCTACGTCACTTCTTCAACACCATTGCAGGGCGGTTGCGTTTCTTCAAGCCATCTGTGATGGTTTCGGTGCCTTATGGTGTTACCAGCGTGGAAAAGCGTGCTGTACAGGAGGCGGCCATTGCTGCCGGGGCACGCGAGGCGTTTTTGATCTGGGAACCGCTGGCGGCTGCAATTGGTGCTGGCCTGCCAGTGAGCACGCCCGCCGGGGATATGGTGGTAAACATCGGCGGTGGCGTGACAGAAGCCGCTGTCATCACCATGAATAACGTGATTCGTGCCAGCAGCGGGCGTGTGGGCGGCCTGCGTATGGACGATGCCATAATCGCCTATGTGCGCCGCAAGTACAGCCTTACTGTGGGCCAGCCCACTGCGGAAGCCGTCAAAATTCAGGTGGGCGCGGCAGTAGACCAACCCGACGAACTGACGATGGAAATCCAGGGGCGGGATAACGTCAGCGGACTGCCCCGCACCGTCACGATTTCTACCGGCGAGGTGGTCGAGGCGCTGGAAGAGGTGCTGGCCTCCATTCTTGGCGTAGTGACGAACGTACTGGGCAACACCCCTCCAGAACTTCACTCCGACATCATCGACAGAGGCATTGTCCTCACTGGCGGCGGTGCGATGTTAAGGGGGCTGGATCAATATCTGGCGGGCAAAACGGGGGTGCCTGTAATCCGGGCAGATAACCCGATCATCACTGTGGCAACCGGGGCGGGGCGTGCGCTGGATGACCCGGCGTTGCTGCGACGTGTAGCACAGAATACCTACGGCAAGTAAAACGTCATACGCTGCATGTGTACAACGGGGTCAATGTACTGCACCCGCACATCGTCTGGCACGTTCAGGTTGATAGGAGCGTAGTTCAGGATGGCTTTAATGCCATAGCCAACAATCTGGTCTGTGGCAGCCTGGGCAGCATGTGCCGGGACGGCCAGCATGGCAATCTGGATGTCACGCTCTTTCAGAACCGCCTGCATGTTGTCAGTGGACTGTATATCAATATCCCCCAGTTTTTTACCGATTTTACCGGGGTCGCTGTCGAACGCGCAGGTAATGGTGAAGCCACGATCTGGAAAGCCGCGATAGTTCGCCACCGCACGGCCCAGGTCACCCACACCGACCAGCGCCACTTCCCACTCACGATCTACTTTGAGAACCTCGCGCAGCTTCTCTTCCAGAAAGCTGATGTGGTAGCCAGTGCCCTGTTTACCGAAACCACCAAAGTGAGATAAATCTTTGCGAATTTGTGCGGAACTGATGCCCAGTCGCTTTCCCAGTTCGTGCGATGATGTTACCTCGTGGCCTTCTTGCGTCAGCCGATTGAGCGCCCGCAGATAGACCGGTAAACGCCCGATAACAATATCAGGGATGTTCCGATTGATACCATTTTCTGCCATAGAAAGTACCGTTTGTGAAGAAATTTACAGCCTTTAATCATACCATTACAACTTCTATGATACTAGTCTGGCGTTGTGTGGGGGTGCATTTCAATAATTTGGCAGACTCAGTTAAAGTTGGGCTACAGAGTGAAGGGGTAGCTCAGTGTCAAACAAGAAAGATGAACTCAAAGCCAAACTACTGGCAGAAGCGGAAGCTGACGTTAGGGCACTTTAGCGGAGAGTTAATTTTTCAGAGCATCTGAGCGCTCGTATTGCTCTGGGCTAAGATAACCCAGAGTGGAATGCCGACGCTGGCGATTGTACCAGCCCATCG
>JBCCQC010000818.1:0-2291 GCA_039024535.1 Chloroflexota bacterium | reverse complement strand
GCGTGCTACGTATCACGCCGCCCTCTGGATAGTCTATCCAGACAGCATTGTAACACGAATAAAATACAGCACAAAAATTTCTTCTGCGTCAAAATCTGGTACGCTATTCCCTGTCTAACATTCACAGGGAAAATCATATATGGATCGCGTGACCGAACTCAAAAAGCAGGTGGGCGAAGCAGCAGCCGCCGAAATTAAATCCGGGATGGTAGTTGGATTGGGCACGGGTAGCACCGCTGTGTGGATGGTGCGCCGGCTGGGGGCGATGCTACAGAACGGGGAAGTCGAACATATCGTTGGCATCCCGACTTCAGAGCGCACTGCCGAAGAAGCGCAAAAGCTCAACATCCCGCTGACGACGCTTGCAGAAAACCCCGTCCTTGATCTCACTATAGACGGTGCTGACGAAATTGACCCGGCGCTTAACCTCATCAAGGGGGGTGGTGGTGCTCTGCTGCGAGAAAAAATCGTCGCGCAGGCCAGCAAACGGCTGATCGTCGTGGCTGATGACCGCAAACTGGTGGACAAACTTGGCTCTACGTTCAAGCTGCCAGTGGAGGTGATCCCGTTCGGGCACAGTTCGCAGCGGGCCTATCTGGAAAACCTCGGCGCACAGGTTATGCTGCGTATGCAAGACGATGCACCTTTTACCACAGACAGCGGCAACTATATTTACGATTGCGACTTTGGCCCGGTGGACGATGTACATGGCATGGCACGCAAAATTGCGGATCGTGCGGGGGTGGTGGAGCATGGTTTTTTCATCGGTATGGCATCTATGGCGATTGTCGCCAGTGAAGACGGCATCCGCACAGTGACCCGCACCTGATGCGGGGCGATTATATGCAGCCACTGTAGATATAACTATTTCGATACAATAATATGCATACCTGCGGTTGATTTACTGCGGTTGGACGCGCTACCCTGACAGGCAGCGGTCTTTCGACTATTTCGGTAACACTGGAATAAGTGTATGCTATAGAGCCACTGGACGCGGTGGTTGCGAGAAAAGGACAGGTATTGTTATGAAGACCAACGACATCGCCGGACGTGCCCTGGTAGATAGCCGTATGCGCAACCTGCAATGGATGCTGTTGAGCAAGATCAAGCGTGGCGAAACCCTGCGTATGGAAGGCTTTGACCGTAGCCTGATGGCCCTGCTGGAAAAGCGTGCGGCTGAAATTGAGGAAAACCCCGGAATGGTACCGACCAGTGTCACCGATTGGATGGCTATGGCGCTGTTTGCAGAAAACCGGCGCGATTTCGCTATTATGTGCGGCCAGGCAGAAAAAGCGAATGACAGTGCTTACCGGCAGGCGGCTGTGTGGTTAAACCGCCTGATGAAAAAAGCCGAGGATGCGGACTCGCGCTAGATAATGTGGCGGGACAACCCTGTAGAGATGCCCCGCCAGATCTCACTACCCCTTTACAGACCCGGCAGTCAGTCCCCCGACGATGTAATCCTGCAAAACCAGATAGATCACGATGATGGGTATGGCGCCGATGAGTGCCCCGGCAGCGAATGGCCCCCAGCGCTGGCCGTAGTTATCGCCGAGGAAGCGCGATAACCCTACTGCCAGCGTATAAGATTCCTCGCGCTGGACGAGTACCAGTGCCAGCAGATAGTCACTGTAGGTGCTCACAAACGTGAGAATCGCCACCACAGCCAGAATCGGGCGCACCAGCGGCATGATGATGAGCCAGAAGATTTGCCAGTCTGTCGCTCCGTCAATCTTTGCAGATTCGTCCAGATCTCGCGGTACCGTGTCGAAATAGCCTTTCATCAGCCATGTGTTGATGCCCATCGCGCCACCCAGATAGACCAGAATTAGCCCGCCGAGTGTGTTCAGGCCCAGAAACGGGATGTATTCGCCGATGATGTTAATCAGCAGGAACGTTGCCACGATGGAAAGTGTGTTCGGGAAGACCTGCACCAGAAATACTGCCAGCAGCAGCGACCGCCGCCCGGTGAACCGGAACCGCGAGAATGCGTAGGCACTCACGGAGCCAACAAACACGCTCAGTACAGATGCGAACGTTGCCACAATGAACGAGTTGCGAATCCACAGCCAGAAGTCGCGCTCAAAGAGCGTCTGGTAATGTTCCAGCGTGGGGTTACGCGGAATAATGGCCGCTGTAGACAGCGAGTTGGCCGGGTTAAACGACGCCGAAATGATGTAAATCACCGGGAACAGCGCATACACAATCCCGATGCAGATAACGGCAATGCGCCATGTGCGGCCAATCGTGTTACGCTGCGCCATTGTGAGACCCGGTGCGGCCTCCGAGGT
>JBCCQC010000817.1:0-2293 GCA_039024535.1 Chloroflexota bacterium | reverse complement strand
TTGCCGAAGTAGTTGGTTTCGCTGCCGGCAGCTACAATCAGGTAGTCGTAGTCAATATCGCGGGTGTGGCCGTTGGTGCGAACCGTGACCATGTTCTGATCCGGGCTGACGCCTTCCACATTACCCAGCAGGAAAAATACGTTGTCGTGCTCTGCAAAGATCTTGCGTACCGGGTAAGCCACGTCTTCTACGTCAAGGCCACAGGTAGCTACCTGGTAGATAAGCGGGGTAAAGGTATGGTAGTTGTTACGGTCAACGATGATGATTTCAACATCTTGCTTTGCCAGCTTGCGTGCGGTGAACAACCCACCGAAACCAGCACCAATGATGACAATTCTGGGACGCATGTACCAATTCTCCTCTGTGAATAAATTCACAATACGCTATTGTGACACAATGCACAACATAAATGTGTAAACGTTTATAATATTTGCACAAACAATACTAATTATGTCCCGTAAATGGCGAAAGCCGCTATAATAGCGGCTTTCCGAGAGTGCCATAACAATAGGAAAAGGGATTTAGTAAATGCCAAGAGCACTATTAAGTGTTTATGACAAAACGGGACTGGTTGATTTTGCCACTGAGTTAATCGCACTTGGCTGGGACCTAGTGGCGAGTGGTGGCACACAGCGCAGGCTGGAAGATGCAGGGCTGGCGGTGACGCCCGTGGAACAGTTGACCGGCGTGGCAGAGATGCTGGGTGGCCGCGTGAAAACCCTGCACCCTGCTATCCATGCTGGTATTCTGGCCCGTGACCGTGCCGAGGACTACGACGACCTCACATCGCAGGGTTATGCACCGATCAGTATGGTTGTGTGTAACCTGTATCCCTTTCAGGAGACGGTTGCGAAGGTGGGCATTACATTACAGGATGCTATTGAGCAGATCGACATTGGCGGTGTGACCCTGCTGCGGGCAGCAGCGAAGAATTTCATCCGCGTTGCCAGTGTGTGTGACCCGACGGACTATGCGCCCATAATCGCAGCTTTGCAGGCTGGCAGTGATATTGACCTTGCAACCCGGCGGCGACTGGCTATTAAGACATTTGCCCACACCCGCAACTATGACACGGCCATTCATGCATTCCTGTCGCAGGATATGACTGTTGGCCCGGCTACCGATACCCTGCCACATCACCTGTCGATTTCTGCCACGTTAAATGAGGAAATGCGCTATGGGGAAAACCCGCACCAGAAAGCGGCCTATTATGCTCCATCCGATAGTGTGGGGGTGCTGGGTGGCGACCTGCTGGGTGGCAAGCAACTTTCTTACAACAACATCATGGATGTGGACGCTGCGTGGCGTGCGGTGAGTAGTTTTACAGAGCAAACCGTGGTGATCGTCAAGCATTTGAACCCGACCGGGATTGCGTCGCATGAAGATAGCGCACAGGCGTACCGTAATGCGCTGGCATCTGACCCGGTTTCTGCATTTGGTGGCATTATTGGCGTTAACCATACTGTAACGGAAGCCTTTGTGGAGGCGATGGAATCTATTTTCATTGAGGCAATTGCTGCACCGGGGTTCACACAGGATGCTATTGCCCTGCTCCAGTCAAAGCGCAAAAACTGCCGACTGCTTAAACTCTCACAACCCTATGACAGTAATGAATTCGACATTCGCAGTGTGCATCGTGGTGTGCTGGTGCAGCAACGTGATATGGGTGATCCTGACGGCGCAACGTTGAAAACTGTTACCAACCGCCCCCCCACTGACGAGGAACTGGAAGCCCTGAGGTTTGCGTGGCGTTCCATCCAGCATGTGAAGTCTAACGCGATTGTGCTGGCAATCCCCGGCGCGACAGTGGGGATTGGTGGGGGGCTTTCCAGCCGGGTGGACGCGGCAGAACTGGCGGTGAAGAAAGCCGGAGAACGTGCCCGTGGGTCTGTGATGGCCTCTGATGCGTTTTTCCCGTTTGCGGATGGCATCCAGGCCGGGATTGATGCGGGGATTACGGCGGTGATCCAGCCGGGGGGGTCTATTCGGGATGGCGAGGTGATTGCAGCGGCAAACGAGGCCGGAATTGCGATGGTATTTACGGGTGTGCGGCATTTCCGTCACTGATAGTTTGTTGTGCAACAATAGAATAAGCACGCTATGCACATCAGATAAAAACTCATTCCACTATGAACTCAAAGTTGTGGTAACATGAGATAGAGTGCACCCATTGATTATGGAGAGATCTATGTCATACAATATTGAGCTACTGAGTGATGAACATATTTTGATCGGGTCATGGTATGCCGATTTTGACTTTAAGGCACAAATCCGCGAATTTAACGACAGCATC
>JBCCQC010000816.1:0-2300 GCA_039024535.1 Chloroflexota bacterium | reverse complement strand
GGGCGTTGCGTCCGGTGTGTAATAGATGTAAACGTGATTGTTGACCGTAAAGTTCGGGTCAAACGCCAGCCCCAGCAGGCCACGCTCCCCACGGCTATCCACATCCAGCGAAAGCGCGGAGGAGTTCAGCAGCGCACCATTCTCGTAAATCAGCAGGTCGCCACCCTGTTCCAGTATAAACAGGCGGCCATCTGGCGCGAACACCATCGACGTACCCCGGCTGATGTTGTTCGTCAGGATCGTGTCTGAAAATCGGTTGTCCTCAAAGTTGGCGGCGCTGGCTGGCTGGCCGGTTGCCAGCACGATGAGCAGCAGCACCATAACAGTAAAAGTACGCACAAAAACATTCCTTACGCTAACGTTTCAAAAAAAGCGACGGTTATTCCACTGGCACGCGCTCTCGTTGCAGCTTGAACAGGTCGATGTTGTGTTTCGTGGTGCCATCAATAGCGAGGTCTGCCATGATCTCGCCCACCACACTGCACATCTTAAAGCCGTGCCCACTGAACCCGGCAGCCACGCTCACCTGCGGTGCATCTGGCAGCGTATCAATTATCCAGTGCTCGTCTACCGTGTTGCTGAACATACACGCCTTCATATTTAGCGTTTTACCTGCACCGTCGGGGAAGTACCGCTCCCCGAATTGGCGCAGCAAATCTTCGTCCTCCTTATACACGTTACGATCTACGGTGTCCGGGTCGCACAGTTCCTCGCGGTGGTGCCAGCGTCCATACTTCATGCCGGGGGTGTTGCCAGATGGATTAAACTCCGGGAAGCCATAGTAGCGGCCCTCTTCTACCAGTGCATTCCACACAGGGAAGGCGTCTGGCGTGAACCACTCTGGCTTTTTCGTTTCCAGCCAGATGAGCACCTGCCGCTCCGGTGTAGCAATGCCTTCGACCTGTGGCACCAGTTTATGGGCCCACGCGCCGCCAGTAATCACCAGCTTGCGTGCGGAATATGTGCCCTCAGATGTTGTCACAGTGACGCCGCCGTCTGCGGTCGGTTCCCAGCCGTCTACGCGCTCGCCAGTGTGGATCGTAGCCCCGTGCTTTTCTGCCAGCTTTGCGCTAGATTCAATTGCCTGCTCTGGCACGATGATGCCGCCCTGCGGCTGGTACAGCGCCATCGTCTCCGAGGGGAAGCGATAGCCGGGGAAGCGGGCTGTCATTTCTTTACTGGTGAGCACTTCGTAGTCAAGGTTGTGCTCAATGCAGCTTTGCAGGCTACCTGCAAACACGTTGCTATCCTCTGGCCCCGCATCAATACTGCCCGTCTGGTAGAAAATCTTATCGCCGCTTTCGGTCTCCAGTTCTTTCCACAGGTCATAGGTGCGGTGCAGCAGCGGTACATAGGAAGGGTCTTCATAGTAGGCAAGGCGGATAATGCGCGTCAGCCCGTGTGAAGACCCCATCTCATGCGGAATCTCAAATTGCTCAATGCCGAGTACGTTCTGGCCGCGTTTTGCCAGTTGATACAGGGCCGCGCTACCCATCCCACCAATGCCAATTACGATTACGTCATAAGTTGTCATCTGTCAAAAACCTGTCACATACAGCGAACAATACCGCCTCATTTTAACCTGTCACTCATGTTTATGCCCCGGTAGATCAGGCTTTTGTGACATACTTTTTGTAATGTGATGTAATAAAATGATAAAGATCACCATAAACTTATGTGAATAAAGTAACGATCCGGTGAACAGAAGACGAAAGATAACGACCGTAATATCAAACTGAACGCAGATGCATAGGTGCTGCAAACCCCCTGTCTATGGGGCTTACAGCGTTTGTCTGTGAGTTGTTAAAGAGGTGTAGGGCTATTGTTTATGCATTTCATATAGGTGAAGATCTGAAGGAATGTGGTAAATTCAGTAGCAATTTGCTTAACTCTACACATAAATCAGGCTATACTGTGGTCAGTCAGTCATTTTAAACGTATTCAGAAGTGACAGCAGTAATTTATGGGAGTTGTCATTTCTACAAGTGGGAGACAAAACCGACCATGGTAATGAGAGAAGAAGCAGTCCTTTCCGCATCGCAGAACCCGGCCATCACCAACGCAGATGGCGATAAGCTGGCCCAGGCAAGTGTCAAAGGCCGCCCAACCGTTACTGCCGTCATCCCGACGCTGAACGAAGCTGAGAATCTCGCTCACGTTATCCCGTTCCTGCCGAGCATTGTTGACGAAGTGATTGTCGTTGATGGCCGCTCTACAGATAACACCGTTGCTGTGGCGAAGGAACTTCGCCCGGACGTAAAGATTGTTTACGAAACCCGCAAGGGTAAGGGTGTTGCACT
>JBCCQC010000815.1:0-2301 GCA_039024535.1 Chloroflexota bacterium | reverse complement strand
TGTAAACGCACCCCAACCTCACGAAGAACACGATAGCCAGCGATCAGAGCCGTTGATTGAAACCATCCGCAGTGCACACTATGTAACCAACCCGCCCATCGTCACCCACACCGGTGATGACATGTATGTGATATTGGATGGCGCAAACCGCTGCCACACCTTTGCCGCGCTGGGCTTCCCGTACATACTGGTGCAGGTGGTATCCTACTTCAGTGAGCAGGTCAGGCTGCAAACGTGGAATCACGTCATCAGCCGGTGGGATGCAAACACATTTCTGGAGCAGGTCGAAGCCCTGCCCGATGTCGAGATGACCGAAGGAATGGACAAACATGCCATTGCGCACATCAGCCTGCCAGATGGCACCATCTACGCGCTCAACGCGCCGGTAGACTCCGTACATCAGCGTAATGCCGCCCTGCGTGACTTTGTGCGCATCTACCAGAAAAACGCCGCGCTTAACCGCACACCGCTGAATGAATCTGCCGAGGTGTGGAAGCTCTACCCGGAGGCCGATGCACTGGTGTTTTTCCCCGGTTACGAGCCGCGTGATATTGTGGAAGCCGCACGTTACAAATCGTATCTGCCACCCGGAATCAGCCGACACATTGTGCAGGGCCGTGCGCTGCAACTGAACTACCCGATTGAGCACCTGCGCGATACGTCCGAGTCTCTGGAAGCGAAAAATGCCCACCTGCGCACGTGGATCAGTGAAAAGCTGATGAACCGCGAAGTGCGTTACTATGCCGAAGCCACCTACCAGTTCAGCGAGTAAAACCATGCCACAGACTGTTGCCGATGTCCTGAAAACCGTGAACTTTATTGTGCTGGAGGACACATTCCGGCTATTGAAGCTGCCAGCGAACGCCATCAGTGCTGCCGCCGGGATTGTGGCCGAAATTGGCGAGCCGTACACCACGCTGATTGTCGATAAAGACGAAATCACGCTGGTCATCCCGGATGAAGCAGTAGAGCACTTCGCGCACCGTATACCCGATTTTGAGGGCGACCTGACGTATAAAATCATCACGGCAGATGCCCAACTGGAACCGGACTTAATCGGCTTTCTGGCGCATTTAAGTGCGGAACTGGCGAAAAATAACGTGGGCTTTTTCCCGTATGCGGCCTACACCCGCGATCATATCATGGTTCCAGCAGAGCAGGTTGACCGTGCCATAGAAACCCTGAACAAACTCAAGCAATCGTAAGCAATCGAGGAGAACACCCACTCGTGGACGTTCAACTTTTTAACAACGGCGACAACAGCCCGAAGCCACGCGAAGAAATCAAAATTGAAGACGTTATCATCTCGCCGTACCCGGACGGAATGCGCGTACATGTGCAGGTCAAAGTGACTCCGTTTATGGAGCGCCCCAACCTTGCCATGATTATCCACAACGAAGACGACAACGTGGTAGGCGAACTGAGCATCATCGAAACGATGCACACCAACATGGAATTCACCATGCATCTGCGCGGCGTCGATAACCCCGCCGGGGCCTACTCGCTGACTGTGGAGCTGTTCTATGAAACGCGAAACCCGGCGCAGGACAAAACCATTGACGGCTTCGTTGTCGCAGACCCGACCGCCGAGGAATAATGTACATCTGGCTTTCTCATGAGCAGGTCAAAACCATCACCGCACACGCCCGTAACGGCGCACCAAATGAAGTGTGTGGCCTGATTGGTGGGCGTGACGGGAAAGCCAGCGACATTGTGCCAGTTGACAACGTATCGGCGCAGCCAGATGTGCATTACGAGATGCACCCGCAGCAGCAGATAGACACCATGCTGCGCTGGCAGCGTACCGGACTTGATCTGATAGGCATTTATCATTCGCACCCACACTCACTGCCCATCCCATCCCAGACCGACATCCGCGATGCCACCTACCCTGCTGCTGCCTATCTGATTGTGAGCCTCAAAAATCCGCAGGCTGAACTGGCTGCATGGAAAATCGCACATGGCGAGGTCAACCGCGTGCTGCTGCACGTGGGGGATAGCCCACCCGAACCGGAAGATGTCACGCAGATCACACGCCCGCAGCACTACGCACTGTTAATTGCCATGCTGCTGGCCGCTGTTGCCCTCATCGGCATTTCAATCCAACTACTGCCCCCGGCCCCACCCATCCCCACACCGGGCGGGTGATAATAATTACACTGGAGAAACCGCTATGATTGCCGTCGCTGCCCTTGTTGCCAGTATCGCTGGACTGTTTGTTGGCGTGCTGCTGAATGTACTGGCCGATGACCTGCCCCACTACAACACACCGAAGCGCCCCCACTACCCGGACGGCACACC
>JBCCQC010000814.1:0-2312 GCA_039024535.1 Chloroflexota bacterium | reverse complement strand
GTTCGACACGATTTTTGCCGAGGGCCAGCGCCGCTATGTGGAAAGCCTGAGTGCGTATGCGCGGCAGTTCCTGGGCCAGATGGAAAAGCCCGATGTGGATCAGATTGAGGGACTGAGCCCTGCCGTTTCTATTGACCAGAAGGGCGTGAGTTCGAACCCGCGTTCGACGGTGGGTACGGTGACAGAGATTTACGACTACATGCGTTTGCTGTTTGCGCGTGTGGGCATTCCACATTGCCCGGTCTGTGGCGAGGAAGTGGTTGCGCAGAGTGCGCAGCAGATTGTGGACGAGATCAAGAATATGCCGCATCGCAGCCGGGTGCAGGTACTGGCCCCGGTGGTGAAAAACCGCAAGGGCACGCACGAAAAAGTGATCGAGGACGTTCGTAAAGCCGGGTTTGCGCGTGTGCGTGTGGATGGCGAAGTGCGCGAGATTGACGACGATATTCAGATGGATCGCTATGTGATCCACAACATCGAAATCGTCGTGGATCGCCTGATTATCCGGCAGTTTGACGACCCGGAGAGCGAAGAGGCGCAGAGCGCAGAAAGCCGCCTGACCGACGCAGTAGAAACCGCGCTGGAACAGGGGGAAGGCACGGTGATCCTCAACGACATCACCGGGGACGAACCGCGCGACATTCTCTACAGCGAGCACTTCGCCTGCCCCAATGGTCATGGTAGCTTGCCGGAACTGGAACCGCGCCTGTTCAGCTTCAATACGCCGAAGGGTGCCTGCCCGGATTGCCAGGGGCTGGGTTTTCGGCTGGAAATTGACCCGTCGATGATTGTGCCGAACCCGGATTTAAGCATTCTGGATGGCGCTGTTGATGCCAATGGCTGGACAATGGAGGAAGGTAGCTGGAACCGCGCGATACTGGAATCCATCAGCAAAACGTATAAGGTGCCGCTGGATGCACCGTGGCGTGACCTGAACAAAAAACAGCGCGACGTGATGCTATATGGCACGGGCAAGAAAAAGGTTACGATTCACTACCAGAACCGCTACGGCAACAAGCGCACCTACGAAACCAACTTCGAGGGTGTGGTGAACAACCTGATGCGCCGCTACGAAGAAACCAGCAGTGACTACGTCCGCGACAAAATCGAGAGCTACATGGCTCAGGTGCCGTGTAAAACCTGCGGCGGCGAGCGCCTGCGGCCAGAATCGCTGGCTGTGACTGTGGCCGACCGTAACATCATGGAGTTGACCACAATGAGCGTCGGCGACCTGTTCGCGTGGGCCGATGGCTTGCAGGCCGGTGAAATTTCGCTTAAAGACCGGCAGCGCGAGATCAGCAAGCAGGTGCTGAAGGAGATTGAGGCACGGCTGCGCTTCCTCAATGATGTGGGCCTCGGCTACCTCACGCTGGCCCGCAGTGCGGGTACACTCAGCGGCGGCGAGGCACAGCGTATCCGTCTGGCAACGCAGATTGGCAGCCGTCTGACCGGCGTTTTATATGTGCTGGACGAGCCAAGCATCGGTTTGCATCAGCGCGACAACGAGCGTTTGATTCATACGCTGGAAGATCTGCGTGATCTGGGCAATACGGTACTCGTGGTGGAGCATGACGAGGACACTATGCGGGCGGCGGATTACCTGCTGGACATGGGGCCGGGTGCCGGTGAACTGGGCGGCCAGATTGTAGCACAGGGGACGCCCGGAGAAGTGATGCAGGTTGAAGGCAGCCCCACAGGTGACTACCTCAGTGGCCGCTTCAGTATCCCCACGCCGACGGAGCGTCGCGAAGGTAACGGCCAGACCATTACGGTGAAGGGTGCCCGCGAAAACAACCTCAAAAACATTGACGTGGAGATTCCGCTGGGCAAGCTGGTTTGCCTGACGGGTGTCAGTGGCAGTGGTAAAAGTACACTGCTGGTAGATATTTTGCATAAGCGGCTGGCACAGGTGATTAACGGCAGCCGTGAGCGTCCCGGCAACCACGACAGCGTGGAGGGCATTGAGGCGGTCGATAAAATCATCAACATCGACCAGAGTCCAATCGGGCGCACGCCGCGCAGTAATCCCGGCACCTACACCAAAATGTTCGATGCGATTCGTTCACTGTTCGCGGATATGCCAGAGAGCAAGATTCGCGGCTATAGTGCAGGCCGCTTTAGCTTTAATGTGAAGGGGGGCCGCTGCGAAAACTGTGAGGGCCAGGGCCAGCTCAAAATTGAGATGCAGTTCCTGCCAGATATTTACGTGGTGTGCGACATCTGCGGGGGCAAGCGCTATAACCGTGAAACGCTCCAGGTGAAGTACAAGGGCAAGACCATTGCCGATGTGCTCGATATGACCGTGGACGAGG
>JBCCQC010000813.1:0-2312 GCA_039024535.1 Chloroflexota bacterium | reverse complement strand
TGAAGATAGAACCGGGCGAGTAACGCTCAGAAACGGCGCGGTTGCTCAGGTTCCCCTGCACCGCCGCCAGCTTTTCGCCACGGTCGGGCGCTTCACTATCCGGGTTAAACAAACCCGGCTGGAATGTGGGGTAGCTCACCATCGCCAGAATACCGCCGGTTTTCACATCCATCACCACAGCAGCCGCACCGGGGGAAATATCGGGCCGGCCCCAGTTGTTGATGGCATAGTTATAGCCCCATGCCACCGTTCGCGCTGCGGAAATCTGCAAATCGCGGTCAATCGTCAGGTAAACCGGCTCCGGCGGCTTGCCCTGCGCACGGCCCAGTTCAGCCAGCACGGTGCCACCGGGTTCAATGATCTGCAAGACACGGGGCGGCCTGCCGTTAAGTTCTTCATTGTAGACGTTTTCGATTCCCGCCAGCCCCACTAGGTCGTTATCCGTGTAACCCAGCGCAATCCAGCGGGCACGGTCTTCCTGCGGGACGGGGCCAATGTACCCGGTTACGTGGACGGCAGCGCCCTGCCCCACATACTGCCGGGTGCGCCGCGTATAGATGCTGCCCAGTTCACGCGAGGTACCGCACACCTCGAGCAACTGCTGGCGATACTCAATCTCCACGCTCTCGTCAATTTCACCGACGTAATAGTTGGCATCTGGCAGGTAGTTACGGCCCAGCGCGGCAATTTCTGGCGTGCGGGTATACAGCAGGTCAGCCAGCAAACGGTTACAATCCGCCACGTTGCTCATGTTCTGCTGGCTCACGTAAACCACAGACACCGTGCCATTATCCTGCACCAGCACATCGCCATCCCGGTCATAAATGCTTGCGCGGCGACTGTCTTCACTCACCACCGTCAGTGACGCCCCGGAGGTATAGCCGTCGAAAATATCCAGCGTAGACCACGCCACTTTCCAGCGGTCGTTTTCCTGTACCAGCCGCATTTTACGCCCGGTATCCTCAATCTGGCCGAACACAGCAGAATCCACCATGATGTCATAGTCCACCACAGCAGATGTCCCCTGCATTTCCATGTTATGGACGGTAAACGCGACTTCGTTCAGGCCCACATCCTCTGCCAGATTGGTGTAAAAGCGGTTGAATGCCTCCGGGGTATACAGGCCCTGGCTGCGCACGCTAATCGCACCGTACATAGCATCAACATCACTGGCGTTCCATGCGCTCAGGAAGTTTTCTGCTACCGCACGCGGGGACGCAGCCACAATCGCAACACCACCCCCGCTGCCACCGCCAGAAAGCATCTCCATCGGGGCACAGGCGGCCAGCGCAAACAGGGTCACTATCACAAAAATCTGTCGGAAGGGTATCATCGTTATCACCCATTCTCATTATGCCATCGGGCCACGATGATATGGGCCGGGTGCGGGTGTTGTCCAGCGTGGAACCTGACGCTTGCCCTGTGGTATGGGTGATCTTGTGTTTTGTAGATGAAGGCCAGCGCGATTATTCCCCATCCATCTGGCGTAATGCTTCGTAGCACAGTTCCAGCAGCACCCGCCGCGCCGCTACCGGGTCGGTTGCCACACAGGGCAACACCGGCACATGTTCCGCGTAGCCCCTCAGCAGCCATACCCCCACATCACGGTGCGACCACGCGCCGGGTTGATCCTGTTTGTTGGCAGCAATCACGAACGGCACATCGGTGTGTATCAGGATTTGATTCAGGATGGCCCGTGCCTCCCGGAACGTCTCCGGGCGGGCGCTATCCACCACAAAAATAATGCCCAGGAAGCCCTCAATCATCAATGGAGTAGATAAAATCTCCCAATCAAAGCGGCGCGCCCCCGGCGTCCCGAACAGGTACAGATACAGGTCATCGTCCTGCACCGTAAGCCGCCCGAAGTCCATCGCAATCGTGGTTTTGCTCTCTGCCGTAACGCCTTCTGTGGATACCACGTCTATTTCGCTGATGGACTGGATAAGCGAGGTTTTGCCACTGCTAAACGGACCCGTGACAACGATTTTGACGGTTTGGATCTCTGGTGGTTCGGTCATCTGTTTCAGCCAAAATCAGAGGGAGACAACTTCGGGGGAGCACAGGCGCTGCGCTCCCCCACCACAGTTATAGACCGTTAATCAACATTCCGCCATCAGTCGCCAGTTCTGAGCCAACGACAAACGAGGAGTCATCGGAGGCGAGGAAAACGGCAGCCTTTGCAATTTCGTCCGGCTGACCGAACCGCTTAACGGGCAGCTTGCCCAGCACGGCCCCCGCAAATTGCTCCACAGCCTCCTGCGGCAACCCCAGCTTACCATACAGCGGTGTTTCTACCGGGCCAATGTTCAGCG
>JBCCQC010000812.1:0-2316 GCA_039024535.1 Chloroflexota bacterium | reverse complement strand
TTACGAGGCTTATTAGTGTAAGATAAGCTTATATCGTGCTGTTTTTCACGAATGTCTCATATCAGTATAGCATTCAGGCTATCAAACAGGCAACGCTAACTCGGTCGAAGCGTGCAGCGATGATCGGTTCACTACCAGCGTGGCCGCGCTGTGAAGTTTGCCGGCATCTATTGTAAATTTGAACGGTTGTATGGAGGTATATCTCGTGTCCTGGCAGGCGTTACGAACAGGTTTTAGAAACTTCAGCCAGCGCTGGCTGATGGTGTTCGGCTCTGCGTTTATCCTGTTATTTTTCTCAGAGTATTTTTTCGTCAACGAAGGCCCCGGACAGGCGATTGTCGATAGGCTGGCGGACAACCGGCTGTCTATATTGCCGCACATCCTGGAGTTCGGCGCCTACTACGCCCTGTTCGCCTACGTGCTGCACCTCACGCTGGCGCATTACCGCGTGAGCAGCATAAACGGCCTGTTTCTCGCGGGGGTGCTGTTCGGCTGGGCCACGGAAGCCGTTATTGTGCCGATTGTTTACGAGAGCATTCCAGTCTCGTTCATTTTTCCCTCGGTCGGGTGGCACGCACTGGTTGACGTGCTGCTGGGCTGGTATATCGTCCGGTGGGTCATGCGCCAGAACCGCTGGTGGGCCTCGCTGTTGATGTTTGCCGCGCTGGGGGCAGTGTGGGGCGCGTGGGCCACATGGGTGTGGGTAGACCCGGAAATCACGCAGATTCTCACACCGGCTGAGTTCCGGGGGTTTGCGTTTGTAACGGCATCTGTGTGGCTGGCCGGTATGCTCCTGCTGGATGCTGTGGGACAAACCCCATTTACCCCCGGTAGGTGGGAAGTGCGAATTGTGATCGGTGTGATTTTGCTGCTGGCTGCCGGGATGGGCTTTCTGTATCTGCCGTTTTCCCTGCTGATTCTGCTACCCCTATGGTTGACGTTGTGGGCGCTGCGCCGGATGTCTCGTAGGCCGCAGGAAACCGACCTGCTGGAACCGCTCATGATGACAGAACCGGCATGGTGGAACTACCCGCTTGTTGTGCTCACACCACTTGTGGCAGCAGGCATCTACCCGATGTTTTATGCGTCCGGTACAGGCATCCCCACAGAAGATGTCACCTTTTTACTGTTCATGGTGGGCACGGTGTGGTTGCTGGTGGCATGGGTGCGCCCGTTTTTATCGCGTGGCAGAAGTTCTGTGATAGACACCTGATAGCAAATGATAGACCGGGCATGATACCGTTCTTTCAATTGTGACGAACTGACGAGGATGCTATGTATGCGTGAAGTCGCCGTGATAGGAATCGGGCAAACGGCCATTGGCGAACTGTGGGATAGAAGCCTGCGTGACCTCGCAGCAGAGGCGCTGCGTGCCGCAGTCGCGGATGCCGGGCTGGAACAAATGCCGGATGCGCTGTACGTCGCCAATATGCTGGCGCCCCGGCTCAGTAGCCAGTCGCATCTGGGCGCACTGGTGGCAGATTTTGTGGGCTGGCGTGGCATTGAGGCGACAACGGTAGAGGCCGCCTGTGCATCGGGCGGGGCAGCGTTCCAGGCGGGTGTGAGGGCCGTAGCCAGCGGGATGGTAGATGTAGCGGCAGTGTGCGGCGTAGAAAAAATGACAGACGCGACCGTCAGCGAGATTATTGCGGGGCTGGCAATGGCCGCCGATGCCGATTTTGAGGGCGTACATGGGGCTACCTTCGTGGGGCTGAACGCGATGATGATGCGCCGCTATATGCATGAGTTTAATGTGCCGCATAGTGCATTTGCCCCGTTCAGCGTAAATGCACATCGTAACGCCGTTGCCAACCCGAACGCCATGTTCCGCAAGGCCATCACAGCGGAGTCTTACAATCGTTCTCCGGTGATTTCAGACCCCATCACTCGCCACGATAGCTCCCCCATCTGTGACGGCGCAGCAGCCATGATCCTGTGCCCGTTGGAGATGGTGAAAGACCTCGCTACACGGGAACCTGTGCGCGTTCTAGGTAGTGCGACCGGCACTGATAGTATCGCTACTAGCGACCGGCGTAGTCTGGTTGAACTGGACGGCGCGAAGATCAGCGCGGATAGAGCGTATAAACAGGCGGGACTCTCCCCAGCAGATATTGATGTGTTTGAGCTGCACGATGCCTTTACCATCATTGCTGCTATGAGCCTTGAAGCTGCTGGGTTCGCAGCATGTGGCAAAGGCACCGATCTGGCACAGAACGGCGACATCACGCTGAGCGGCAACGATGGTAAAGGCATCGTGCAGCTCAAACACATCAATATCTGCTGGGGAGAGTCCCGCCTGTTTATACGCTCTATCCG
>JBCCQC010000811.1:0-2321 GCA_039024535.1 Chloroflexota bacterium | reverse complement strand
GATGGGTTGCAAAAAGTAGGCAGAAGCCGTGTTGCAATCACCCACCTTTGCCACTGCGAACGGGTCGTTGCCCAGTTCCTGCCCGATTTCGTAGATACCACGCAGGGTTTCAGCGTCAATGCTGGCTGGCAGAATCGGCGTTTCGTAGAGGATGGCCGGAGTAAATTGCAGGTTTGCATACTCCATATCGGCATCCGGCGTGTTAATCGCTGGAATGCTGCTCAGTTCAAAGCCATTCACGGCCAGCGGCAGGTGGCCGGTCTGTGCCCAGCCAGAGATGCTCTCGTCGTCTGCATGGGCAATGCGCACCCAGTTACCCACCCGGCTGCGGGCCTGCACCTCAAACGGTTGGTCTACGTTCAACTGGCCTACTTCCTCATAGGCAGGGCCGGGGCCAGCAAACAGTCTTGTGTTTCGTGATGCGGTCAGGTCATCAGTGGCTTTCACACCCACCACCCCGACCGTCAGTGTGATTAATAGCCCGAATATTGCGAGAAAACGCATTCGCGCCTCCATATGTCGTTTTTTGTCATTATAGCAACGAAGATAACGGATTGCGCAGGGCGAGAGCCAGAATCAGTCGATGATGCGACCCTGCATATCAGCAGGTACGTCCCCGCCCATGCGCTGCAATATCGTGGGGGCAATGTCCATCAGTTGATGTGGGGCAATTTCGCCGCGCCCGCGCCCGTGTGGGTCATGTAGCAAAAACATGCCATCCGGGGAGTGATTGGCGTCGTCGGGGCCGGTATCGTTCTCGAAGGTGTAAATACCACCGTAGCCCATGCTCCCCACACAGCGCCAGTGCAAATCCCCGAAGTAAACCATCAGATCCGGCGGGATGTTATTGGTTTCCGTATAGATGTGCTCTGGTTCAAACACCTGCGTATGCAGCAGCGTGCCATCTGGCGCAGGTATCGCTTTAAGTGCGGTAGTCAGTTCGGCGCGTGCGTCGGCCACACCATCCGGCGGGATGCTGCCCTGTGGTTCGCGGCCCTGCACGTTGAAAAAAATGCGCCCATAATAGCCGCCGGTGCTCCATGCGCGGGTATTCGGCCAGTCCACGTCCATGTCTTCAAAGCGGGTGATGGTGCTTTCTGGCGGTGGCGTGTTGAGCGCCAGCCAGCCTTCGCGCCACAACCATTCGTTAATGCAGATAGCCCCGTCCATGCGCGTTACGCCGTGGTCACTGACGACCATAACTACCGTATCATCGTCAATCACGCTCATGATGTCCGCAATGTGGCTATCCACCTGTTTGTAATACTCGCGGATGGTGCCGTTAAGCGCGTGGCCGGGTTCGTACAGGCGATGCTGCGGGTCATGATGGCGCCAGAAGCCGTGGTGAATGCGGTCTGTACCCATATTCACGAACATGGCAAAGTCCCACGGTTGTGTGGTGAGCATATGCCGGAACAGTTTAAACTGCACATCGGTCACATCGCTGATGGTCTGCCGCAGCCACGTTTTATCCTCGGTGCGGAAGCCCTTCGCGTCAAAGGCATAGTCCGGGAACTGCTTGAGCACGCTGCTTTTGTACACTGCGGGGAACGTAAACGCGCTGCCCGTCCCCGGCGTTAAAAACCCGCTGACGAGGTGGCCGTTTATCGGGCGCACCGGGTAGGTTTGCGGCACCCCGACGACAATATTTTGCTTCCCGGCTTCGCTCAGATGATCCCACACGCGGCTATGCTTAACGGCGCTGCCGTCGGCCACACGAAGCGCGTCATAGTCATGCGCGGCACGGTTACGAAAACCGTAAAACCCCAGCGAGCCGGGGTCGCGGCTGCTGAGCATACTGCTCCATGCCGGGACGGTAATGCACGGCACCGACGAGTGCAGTGTACCCCATGTGCCGCCGTTGGTAAGTTGTCGCAGCGCGGGCATATCCTCCCGGAACTCGTCAAAAACAAAATGCGGCGGCACACAGTCCAGGCCGATGACGAGTACCCGTTTTTTCTTCCCCCGCAGCCAGCGCAGCATTAACGCTCCTGCTCTGTGGGCGGTTGGTCGTCAGCGTCAAAGTCAATGCGGTCGTACACGTCAGACAGTGCGAGTGTGCAATCTATCGAGGTCAGCGCGAGTGTCGCATCCAGTCCGGCGGCCTCTACAAAGAGCCATTGTTCGTCGTCTTCATGGCGCAGGTAACGCTGTATGCGCAGTTCATCCTGCGCAATCAGCACATACTCACGGAACGTGTCAATTTCCCGGTAGTAAGCGAACTTCTGCCCACGGTCGTAACGCTCTGTAGATGGCGAGAGGACTTCAATAATTAGCGTGGGATTCAGCAACGTATCAAATTGATCGTCGGCAAATTGCGG
>JBCCQC010000810.1:0-2325 GCA_039024535.1 Chloroflexota bacterium | reverse complement strand
TGCTGCGGCTGCCCATTGCCCGTGCAGAAAGCTACCTGAACAATGACCCCGACCGCTTCGCAGACCTCACCCTGCTGCTGATTGACCCCAACCGCACCGCCCGCTATGTCCTCGCCCAGCAAATCGAAGGCTGGGGGGCCACCGTCACACAGGCGGGTAACATGGAGCAAATCCCCGATGGCGCATTCTACGATATTGTCATGCAGCGCTACAACGAAACCGACGATCACCACACACTGCTCGGTCAAATTGGCCGCCATGTGGTCTACATCATCACGGAAAAAGTCCAGTCCCCACCCGAACTGACCACAATACGCCAGCCCGTAGACCAATCAACGTTGTACAACCTGCTGATGCAGGCCACCCGAACGCAGGAACAAACCCCACAACCCGAACCGGAACCAGAAAAACCCACAGGCCGCATCCTCATTGCCGACGACTACCCGATCAATGTTCACCTGGCACGGCGTGCGCTTTCACAGCTAAACCTCCACATAGACTTTGTAGAAAACGGCCAGCAGGCCATCGACGCGATTGCAAAAGCCCCCTACGATCTCGTGCTGATGGACATTCACATGCCCATTATGGACGGCATTGCCGCCACACAGCACATCCGCGCCGCCGATGCGCCCTACAGTACCGTGCCCATCCTTGCGCTCACCGCCAGCGTCATGCGCGACGAACAGGATCGCTACCTGGCCGCCGGGATGAACGAAGTCATCAGCAAGCCATTTTCTGTGGCAGGGTTACGCAAGGTAGTGCAACACTGGCTGGACGAAACCCGCAGCCCCCCTACGGATTGACGTAACGGTTCACCATCTCGCGCAGTTCCTGGGTACTGAACGGCTTATAAAAAAAGCCCTGTGCCCCGGCCTGCGCAGCAGCTTCCTCATCACCAGCATGGTTACGCGCCGTAAAGATCACAATAGGCACATCGGCCATGTGTGGTATGCCGCGCAGTTCCTGCGTCACGGTAAAGCCATCCATATCCGGCAGGTTAATATCCACCAGCGCCAGCGCCGGGGTATTTGCCTGCGCCAGTTGGAGCGCAGTCGTACCGTCTTCGGCATCCAGCACCTCAACGCTAATGCTCTTCAGCGCATGGGCCACCACCCGGCGGGTCACACTTTCATCGTCCACAACAAGTACGGTTACACTCACAACTGGCCGATCCTTTTCTCAAGCGTCCACAGGTTGCCATCTTCAGTACGTTTGTAATCCACCGTTTCAAACGTCTGATGAATAATGAACATCCCCATCCCCCCCTCCGGCAAATCCAGCGGGTCTGGCACATCGCTGCTGGCACTCGCCGGGTCAAAAGCATTCGGGGCATGATCCTGTATGATGATCTTCAGAGTATCTGCCGATTGCATGACATTAAAGTGTATGTTGCCCTCCTCTCCGGCATAGGCATGTTCCACCACGTTAACCAGCAGTTCATGAACAGCCAGCGTAACAGATGTACGCACCTCCAGCGGCAGGCTGCTCATACGCGCCTCCATGCGCGGGGTAAACCGGGAAACGTCTTCCAGCGTTGCCGGGAATGTCGTGTGTTCTTCCATGTGATTTTGCTCCGTGACCTCGTGAGTATAGAGGGCAGTAATCAGCGTCTGGTCGTCAGACGCAGTACCGAGCGACTTTGAACCAGCCACAAGATGCCGGGTAAGCGCCTGAACGTTGCGTGCGCCCGCCGGGATCATACGCAGCAGCCCATCGTGGCCCAGCAGCCCCTCTTCCATCTGCACCTCAGAAAACCCATCGCTATAACACAGGATCAGGTCTTTCGGGTTCAGTTGCAGGGTTTGTGTTTCCGCCATTAGCTCTGTCAAAACACCAATCGGCGGGGCCGTTGCCTCTAACTGCTGCCAGTACCCGGCCTGCCGCACCAGCACCGGCGGGTGCCCCGCATTCGCCACACACAGCCTGCCCGTCTGCGGGTTTAACTGAATAACGACTGCTGTCGCCATCAGGTCTGTGCGCGTGTAGGCGTCGTACATCTGCTCATTCACCCGTTCCAGCACCTCCACCGGCGGCAGTTGCGCCCGCAACGCCATCGAAAGCGCAGTGTGCAGCCCCACAGCAGCCAGCGCAGCAGGCAAACCCTTCCCCGCCACATCCAGGATAAACCATGACAGATGCTCGTCATCAGTCTGCACCCAGCCCCACGCATCGCCACCCACCTCGCGTGCGGGTTGCCAGTATGCACCAATCTGAATATGCTCACCGTCCGGTGGGCTGATCGGCTGTACCGACCGCTGAATCTCACTGGCAATTTGTAGTTCCCGGTTACGCACAGCTTCCTGCTCCCGGAAGCGTGCCAGTTGC